>CAMRBW010000069.1 GCA_947040555.1 uncultured Oceanospirillales bacterium
CTACTTCTACTTCTTTTTCTATTTCTTCTACTACTTCTTTAGTGGGTTCCTTCATCGGCTCCCGAGCGGCACTGGCCAGAGCGTGCGCTGCCTGCAGGACATCATCGACATGATGTTTGATTTTGACGCGGCGCCACTCATGCTGGAGCAGACCGTTTTTGTCGATCAGGAAGGTGCTGCGTTCGATGCCCATAAACTCTTCATCGCCCTTTCGCTTGAGACGAATAACATCAAACAGCTCGCACAGTGCGCCATTCTCGTCGCAGACAAGGTCAAAGGGGAAAGCGTGCTGTGTGCGAAACTTTTTATGGGAGGCGAGGGAGTCCATGGAGACACCGAATATCAGCGTATCGGCGGCCATAAAGGCATCATGGTGTTCAGCAAAGGAGAGGCCTTCACTGGTGCAGCCGGGTGTGTTGTCTTTCGGATAGAAATAGAGGACGAAATTACTGCCCCTGAGCTTTTTGAGGGAGATGGATTTGTTGTTGGTGGTCTTGGCAGAAAACTCTTCTACCGGTTTGCCAATGGTAACGGTCATTATTTTTCCTTATCATTCGAGCTGTTCTGACAGGCTCTTGAACAGGCTGGCAGGCTCCCCGGACGGGCTTGGCAGCCTTTGGCAAAGCTCTTGCATTATGTACCACATAATCGGGAATATCATCTTTGTGTATAACTTGTGTATAACTTGTGTGTAACTTGTGTGGGATGAGTGTTGCTATCCATCTGATATTGTTATAAATTACGCACCGCTGACGGGGCACGGCTCTATAACGTTAAAGCAGCGTTAAAGCAGTGTTACAGCGGCGTTACAAATTGGTGAGGTGTCCGAGTGGTCGAAGGAGCACGCCTGGAAAGTGTGTATACGGCAACGTATCGAGGGTTCAAATCCCTCCCTCACCGCCACATTTGAAAAAGCCCGAACAGAAATGTTCGGGCTTTTTTGCGTTTGAGCCTCATTGAAAATGGAAAAGCGCTATTTGGTCAGTGTCTTGATCAGAGAAAAAGGAGCTTTTTGTAGATCCCATCTGTTGTAGCCCATACCAAGAATCATGAAAAATTTTTTTGAGAGCCCTTTTGAGGGCAAATCCCTGCGCGAACAGGTGACCAACCCCAATATAATCGTAGGTGAGCATAGCTACTACTCGGGCTATTACCACGGTCATAGCTTCGATGACTGCGCCCGTTATCTGATGCCGGACAGAGACGATATTGATCGTCTTGTTATCGGTCGGTACTGCTCCTTCGGCTCCGGAGCGGTGTTTATGATGGCTGGCAACCAGGGGCACAGGGCTGATTGGGTCAGCACCTATCCATTCTTCTATCAAGTGGGCTTTGATGATGCTGTAGATGGCTTCTGTCGTGCAGGAGATACGGTGATAGGCAACGATGTCTGGGTAGGCAGTGAGGCGATGATTATGCCAGGTGTAAAGGTTGGTGATGGTGCCGTTATTGCCAGTCGTGCTGTTGTGACCAGGGATGTTCCACCTTATGCGGTTGTGGGTTCCAGTCCGGCCCGGATTATCAAGTACCGCTTCAGCGAGACAGAGATTGCCATGCTGCTGGAGATGCAGTGGTGGCACTGGTCAGACGACAATGTCAAACGAGCTATGTCGTTGATGTGCTCCAATAAAATTGCAGATTTGCACGCATGGTGGCAGGAAAGTGCATAAAGAGTGAGCAAGCCATGGCGACAGAGCTCGACTTGTCGCCAACGGGCAAGTCATGCTTTACGAAGGTTTGCTGAATTTGTAGAAGTAGTTGGGTTCACTAATGAGATAAAGATTTCCATCGTCGTCCATTGTCACCCCTTCTGCCTGAGGAATATCCTGTTTCAGACCGTGCCAACCTTCGGCGAGTTCGAGAAAGCTGACGGCTTTCCCCTCTTTGTTTATCTCGGTCAGCAGTTTTGATTCGTCGCTCAAAACCAGCAGATTGCGGGTTGCCGGATCATAGTGCAGTCCGGAGAAATCATCTTTATAGAGGCGTGCGGCTTTATCGAAAGCATCGTCCTGCTGAACGGAGATATCAGTAACCTTACCCGGATGGAAACCCTGTATACGCATTAGCCTTGCCGGGTCGCGCTCTTTGGCAATGTAAATGGCATTGCTTTCCGGATCCCAGGCGATCCCTTCAAACCCTTTGTTGGTGCCAGAGTCAATTCCCACGGTAAAACTGGGGTTGCCTGTACGCTGAATTGTGGTGGTGTCAGATTCAACTCTTACCGCAACAAGGCTTTGGTGCCGCTCTTCAACCACAACAAAATTATCTTTACCCACCCAGGTAATACCCTCAACGTCGTTAAATCCAATAAGTGGAATATGACGCAGAACCTCTCCATCACGGCTTAGTTCAACAATTTCGTTGGGGCCGTTAAGGACGATAAAGAGAGTTTTGGTCTGTGGGTTCCAGGTAATTCCTGAAGCATTGTATTTGACGCTGCTCAGTTCTCTCTGTTGAATCAGAGTGTATTCCGGTAGCCTGATAGCCTGACTTTGATGGGTTGTTCCTGCCGTTTTCTCCAGATAAAGGTTGTACAGATGATCATCAAGCTCCATTTGAGCGATAGTTATCGACGAAAGCAGGAGCGCGCCAAGTACCATATACGCTTTTTTGACTTGTGAGTTGAGTTGTGTGTTGAGTTGCGTGCTGTTGCGTATATATTCCACAGGGCGAAAGTCTCTCAGGTTGGTTCTTCTGAAAGAGCATTCTGAAGGGACAATTGTGAATAGAAAGTGAAAAGCTCCCGGTCTGTTCAGGAGTATTACTATCCAACTTTTCAGCAGTAGTGTCGTATGGATCTGGAAGATTACGCAAAGATATTAAAAGAACTTGGTCATCCAAGTCGTCTGAGTGTGTACAAAAGGCTTGCTAAAGCCGGGTATGACGGGTTGCCGGTAGGGAATCTGCAGAAGGAGCTCGGTATACCATGGTCAACACTATCACACCATATTTCAGCGCTTGTTTCCGTTGGATTGGTTAAACAGCGCCGTGAGGGGCGGGTGCTTTACTGTGTACCACAATTTGAGACATTTAACGCTCTTGTCACTTATCTCAGTGATGAGTGTTGCGCAGATGAGGCCGCCAGTCATAAAAGCTGATTCGTGAAGATATCAGCTATCCAAATTATGCCGGGTAATGCCCCGGCTTTTATTTATTCAGAGACGGTGTGTATTTAATACCGTGATACAGCAGCCCATCTTCGAGCAGACTGTCCAGCTGATGGCGGGCAGCCAATGTCGCATCAAGCCCGTAGTAGGTATAGAGCTTACCGTCGGCTGTTTTCAGCCAGGCGGGATAGGTTTCATTATTGAAAGTGGCATACCCGGGACCGCGCTCGATGATGTCAGGCCGGCTGCAAGCCCTCTTATCGGGGGAGTCCATCAGACCATAACCGGTCAGTCCAAGCATAATGGTGGCTGAAAATGCCATGACATATTGGCCCTCCCGCAGAGCCAAAAGAACCATCGCCGCAAGAATAATTGGAGTTATAAGACGACCAAGAAACCGCATGGTGATGACTTTCCCTTTTGATACAAGTCTTACCCGCTTAGGTTGACACAACAATGCACCAACAGCCTGTCCGACTCAATCATCTGGCAGACTGACGGGGAAAAAATATTAAAAGAAGCCTATTTTTTTACGTCATAGATTTTTTCGTCATGAGCTATGAGGGCTCCAAAAGTGTCGAGGCCTTATACATATCAAGTTCCTCAGGTGGGCAACTGATATTTTCATGCACCTGTCCTTTCATAAGTTTTTGATACTCATTCCGGCGCATATGCACCAGCTCCCGGTGATCGCCCGCTTCCAGATAAATGTCTGCCACAGTATTCAGATCGACATCACAGGCGGTTATCAGTCCCCAGGGTTGTCCCATGGCGGGAATGGCACCGGGTTCACAATCATTGAAGAGTTGAGACAGGGATTTCTCTTCCACCAGTTTTAAATGGCGCTCCAGATGCTGGTTGAGCCAGTTCAGCATCAATTTGTTGCTCGAAGGGAGTGCCGCCAAAACAAACCCCTGGTCATCTTCCAGAATCACGGCCTTGGTCATTGATCGGGAAGAGATACAGGCACTATGAGCGGTATTGAGTGCACCTTCGGAGTAAGGGTGGGAGACGATATCGTAGTTGATACCATTTTTTTCAAGATAACGTGTTAATCGCTTTGCGGCTGTCATGGTCTGCCCTCCTCATACACAGCAAACGTCAAGGTTAGTATATGCAATGCTGGGAAGACTGCTTAAAAATCAGCCCGGTTATTACCGGGCTGATGGGGAACAGATAGGGGAACAGATAGGGGAACAGATAACTGTTGATACAACGGTTAATCAGAGAAGGGATTTAGCCTTTGTGTTCGATTTCACCTTTCGGCGGGTCGATCCTGTCGGCCAGATGGTTGACTTCATCCTTGGCTCTTTCCCGCGAAGCCTGCACGATACGGTAAAGAACAGGCGTCAGCAGAGTGCCGATAACCGTTGCGGCCAACATACCACACAGTACGGTCATACCAAGAGAAATACGGCTGGCTGCGCCTGGTCCGGTGGCAATAACCAGTGGCAGAATACCCAGAACAAACGACAGAGCCGTCATCATAACCGCACGGAAACGCAGTCTTGCCGCAGCTTCTGCCGCTTCGTCGATGCTCATGCCTTCGCTCCGTTTGGTCATGGCGAACTCAACGATCAGAATGGCCGTTTTCGCAGCAATACCGATCAACAGCACCATACCGATCTGGGCGTAGATGTCGTTCACCATGCCTGCCAGCCTCAGACCAAGTGCCGAACCGAAGATGGCAATGGGCACAGAGGCGATAACCGCAAACGGAATGGTCCAGCTTTCGTACTGGGCGACCAGGAACAGGAACACAAACAGGATTGCCAGAGCGAACAATACCGGAGCCAGGTTACCGGCCTCGATCTCCTGACGCGTCTGACCCGCCCACTCAAAGGTATAACCATCCGGCAGTTTGGAGGCCAGACGGGTCATCGTTGCAATCGCATCACCGGTACTGTAACCCGCGGCAGCTTCACCGTTCAGAGTCACGGAACGGTACAGGTTGAAGTGGTTGATGGACGTTGGGCCCAAAATCGGCTTCATGGACACAATAGTAGACAGCGGTACCATTTCGCCAGAGGCATTACGCACGTAGTACTGGTTCAGGTCATCCGGCTCGTTACGATACTGACTTTCCGCCTGCATAACCACCTGATAGTTACGGCCATAACGGGTAAAGTCATTCACGTACAGAGAGCCAAGCTGGGTTTGCAGGGTTTGGAAAATCTCACCCAGATTAATACCCATGGCCTTGGCCTTGTCGCGGTCAACATCCAGGAAGTACTGAGGCACGTTGGCACGGTAGGTGCTGTATACACGGTTCAGTTCAGGTTGCTGGTTGGCCTCATAGACCAGACCGTTCATGACCTGAGCCAAATCCTGCACACTGCGTCCCAGGGTGTCCTGCAGACGGAAGTCAAAGCCGCTGGAGCTGCCGAGACCAGGAATTGGTGGCAGTTCAAAGACCATGATCTGCGCTTCCGGTCTGGCCCAGAGCATGCCCTGGAGGCGCTGGGAAATGGCCCCGATCTGGGTCTCTGGTGTCTTACGTTCATCCCAGTCCTCCAATACAGCAATACCAAAGGCGTTATTTGAGCTGGCACCGGCCATAATGCTGAAGCCGGATACGCTGATAAAGCCTTTAACACCGGGCACGCTCTGGATCATCGGCGTGATCTCTTCGAGCAGCTTGTCGGTACGGTTGACAGAAGAGGCATCCGGAAGCTGAATGTTTACAAACAGAAAGCCCTGATCTTCGTTAGGCACGAAACCGGTAGGCAGGTCCCGTAGCAGCATAAAGGCCGCACCGAGCAATACCAGAAACAGTATTCCGATACGAACTGCACGGCGCACCATCCATACAACCGATGCCGTATAACCGGCGGTGGCACGGGTGATTATGTTCTCCAGAGGTCGCAACCAGCCCGCATGCTGCATTTTGCCGGATTTCAGCAACGTGGCACAGAGGGCGGGGCTCAGGGTCAGTGCGTTGATCGAGGAGATACACACCGCAACAGAAATTGTCACCGAGAACTGCTTGTAGAGCGTACCGGTAATACCTGGCATAAAGGCAACCGGAACAAATACCGCCAGCAGTACCAGCGTGGTGGCAATTACCGCACCGGTCACTTCGGTCATGGTCAGTTGCGTCGCTTCCACAGGGGACATGCCATCGGCAATATGTCGTTCAACGTTCTCAATAACAACGATCGCGTCGTCTACCACGACACCGATCGCCAGTACCAGACCAAACAGGGATATAGTGTTAATGGAGTACCCGAGGATGTTCATGACCGCAAAGGTACCGATCAACGAGACCGGAATGGCAATGGTCGGGATGATAGTCATCCGCCAGTTTTGCAGGAACAGGAACACCACAAGAATAACCAGTGCCACGGCCTGGAACAGGGTCGTGGTTACCTCACTGATAGAGCGCTCGATAAAATTGGTGGTATCAAAGAGGATGTCGTAGCCCATACCCTGGGGGAAGGACTGGGTAAGAACATCCATTTGCGCCTGAACACGCTTGGCCACCTGGGTAGCGTTGGCAGAGGGCGACTGATAGATCACGAGAAAGGCCGTTGGACTACCATCCAGCTTGGCCTGACCGGAGTAGGTCTGGGCGCCGATACCGATATCCGCCACATCACGCAGTCGTACGACAGCACCATCTGTTTTCGCACGCAGAATGGTGTCGCCAAACTCTTCAGCCGTCTGTAGACGACCCTGGGTCTGGATAGTGTACTCAAACTGCTGATCAGGCAGTGTCGGGCTCTGACCGAGCTTACCGGCGGCGACAATCAGGTTCTGCTCTTTGAGGCTGCTGAGAATATCGCCGACAGTAATGTTCAGCGCATTCATCTTGCTGGGCTGCAGCCAGATGCGCATGCTGTAGGTCTGCTCACCCATCACCTGCACATCGCTCACACCGTCCACGCGGGAGAGAGGGTCGCGCAGATTGTTGGTGGCGTAGTTGCTCAGGAACATCTGATCAAAGGTGCCGTCCGGGGAGATCAGGTTGATACCCAGCAACATGCTGTTGGAGCGAGCCTTGACCGTAACACCTTGTCTGCGCACCTCGTCCGGCAGGCGCGGTTCAGCAATAGCGACCCGGTTCTGTACGTTGACCTGGGCGATATTCACATCCACGCCGGATTTAAACGTCACCGTTATGGATGCTGCGCCGTCGTCGGTCGCGGAAGATTCCATGTAGATCATGTCTTCCACACCATTGACCTGTTCTTCAATGGGGCGAATGAGTGTCTCTTCCACGACCTGGGCGCTGGCGCCAGGGTAGAACGCAGAGATTTGCACCGAAGGCGGGGCAATTTCAGGGTACATATTCACCGGCAGGGTAAACAGGGAGAGTAACCCCGCCAGGGTGATAACAATCGAGATAACAAAGGCGAACTTTGGTCGCCTTATAAAAAAGTGACCAATTCCCATTATTGCGCCCCTTTAGTTGCGGAAGGCGTGGCGGCAGAGGTTTGAGCTGGTTTGGTGCCGGTAAGAGTGCCTGTTTCCCTATTAACACTCATCAGCTGTGGCTTGACAGTGACACCAGGACGAACCTTCTGCAGGCCGGAAACGATAATCTTTTCATCCGCCTGAAGACCAGAAGTGACAGCCCACATCGGACCGATTCTGCGCCCGAGCTTAACAATTCGGGTTTCTACCTTGTTGTCCTGATTCACAACCAGAACGAAACGCCCCTGCTGATTTTCCTGCACTGCGTACTGAGGAATCAGAGGCATTGCCGTTTTTTTGGTGCTTTCGATCATCAAGGTGACGTACATACCGGGCAGCAGTAGTTTTTCCGAATTAGGGAACGTCGCCCGAACATCAACAGTGCCGGTGGTTTCATCAACTTTGACATCGGTAAAGTCGAAGGTGCCGGGTTTGTTGTATTCCATACCGTTAGGCATCTGCAGAGAGATGTCATAACTGGTAACGCTTCCCTGAGCCAAATTTCTTTGGTTATGGTTGAGCAGGGCGCTTTCATTAACCTGGAAGTTGACGTAGATCGGGTTGATGCTGATCAGTTCTGCGAGGGGTTCGCTGGTAGGACCAACCAGACTGCCATTGCTGTATGTCTCCTTGCCAATCAGACCACTGAATGGTGCGTAGATTTTGGTATAGGAGAGATTGATGGTTGAGGATTCCAGCTGTGCCTTTGCGGATTCCACATTGGCGCTCGCCTGAGCTTCATTGGCGACCAGTCTGTCAAAATCGGATTGACTGATATGGCCTTTAGGGAACAGCTCCCGACCACGCTTCAAGTCTGCTTCGGCGCGAACTTCTTCCGCCCGGGCGCTACCCAGAGCTGCTTTTGCCTGACTGAGGGCTGCCTTGAAAGGCGCTGGGTCTATGGCAAACAACTGTTGTCCTTTTTGAACCGTTTGCCCTTCTGTGAAGTTGCTGTTTTCCAGGTAGCCCTCCACGCGTGCACGCAGATCTACGGATTCGCTGGCGTCCGTACGTGCGGAAAACTCTTGGTACTCACCAACAGGTTCCAGCCCTACCGCCACAACAGAAACAGAAGGTGCGGGCATACCTGCTTTGGATGGACTGTTTTTGTCGTCTGTACAACCCGACAGTGCTGCCAGTGTGATCACCGTTGCGATCGCAGCTGACAGAGGGAGTTTTTTGGATGTCTGCATTACAGTTCTCAATGTCCGGAGTTAACCCCTGTTAATCAAGGGAATAAGGTCATCTAACTAACCTGACTTCGTCCAGATGGTTACCGGCTACAGCACAAAGTCTGTACGGAATAACACCTGACATATTGTAGGAATTTGTGGAAATATATACGTTCAGAAAAAACAATCGGTCAAGGATGCTAAATTCTGCGAGGCTACGTCAATTCATAAGTGGAGTCTAGAACGAGGGTCTACGGTTTTTGTTTTTGTTTGTACGTAGTTTTACCGTTACTTGTCGTGTTATTCCGCATGATTTTATCTGACGTTGATTAACGATCATGTTTTATTATTGCCTGTTCTGGCAAGATAAAGTGAACTCTTGTCCTGAATGTAATGCTCTACCAAGTACGCTCTACCAAGTACAGTTGTTCTGTCCCTGCGAATATCTGATTTTGAATACCAAGCGTGAAGTACCTGACTGATGATCGATGTGCTCCTTGTTGATGATGATCTCGAGCTGTGTGAGCTGTTGGCTGAATTTTTGCGGACAGAAAGTTTTTGTGTTTCCGCCGTCCATAATGGTATGGCTGGCGTTGAGGCTGCTTTGAGCGGTCAGTACAGCCAGAGCGGTCAGTACAGTCTGGTGCTGCTGGACGTTACCCTGCCCCGACTGAATGGTTTTGATGTACTGAGAACAATACGTCAAAAGTCCAATATTCCCGTGATCATGCTGACCGCTCGTGGTGATGATGTGGATCGGATTGTTGGGCTGGAGATTGGCGCGGATGATTACCTTGCCAAACCTTTTAATCATCGAGAGCTGGTGGCACGTATGAAATCTATCATGCGCCGGATTCGAGCTCTGGAAGATAAAGAAAACTGCCGGCGTAAACAATTATATATCGATGACCTGAGTCTTAATCTTGGCAATCATGAGGTGTTCAAGAGCGAGACTCTTCTCGACGTAACGGCGACTGAATTCACCTTGTTGAAAACCCTGGTCGAGAATGCCGGTGAACTGGTGACTCGAGAGGAGCTGACAAGTCTGGCGCTGAACCGCAGTCTTACAATCCATGACCGTGCCATTGATATGCACGTTAGCAATCTGCGTCGCAAGATTGGCAGTAAGCCCGATGGCAGGCCGAGGCTGAGAACTGTGCGCGGTTCCGGTTATTTTTATATTGTCGATTAAGGTCGCCCAAGTGCCAATGCTCAATAATAAACCGCATTTTATGTTGTCGTTTTACAACATTCTTGGGGTTGCTGATGGTTTTTTTCAAAGGGTTCTACTCTGGTTTGGCCTCGCTGCCGTGCTATTGATTGGGGCACTTTTGAGCGTCGTGTCGGTGACGATTTCCCCCCTTTATAATTTACCGGGGGAAGAAGAGATGGTCGTTATCCTGACAAAGTATGCAGAGGGGCTGCAGCGGCAAATAGACCGTGGTATTCAGATGCCCTTTGCTGTTGCGTATATCGAAGCAAGCCACGACTTTCCCGGTAATGCTTCCCTGCTGGTTGTCCCTCTGAAGCCTGTTTCTCTGAAGCCTGTCCCTCTGGATCATGAGGTTGGTGTTTCAGAGCAGTCCACGCCGATGCAGCAGCTTATGCAAAGCCGACAGCCCATTGTTCTGGATCTTGTGGAACATATCGGTGTCGGGCCTGTGCGGATTTATGGGAATGGCACCCCTTTACAGGTGATGATGCTCTGGCAAAAACGAGTAGTGCTGTGGCAGCGATTACACGACATTGTTAAATCACATCCGCTGTTGGTTTTGCTGTCACTGGTTGGCAGCGCCTGTTTCTGTGCATTGCTGGCGATGATTCTCAGCCCTTTGCGCACCGTTCAGTTGCGGGTGCGTGAAATCGCGGCCGGTGATCTGCAGACCCGTCTTCCCGATAAGCTGATCCTGCGCAGGGATGAGATTGGTGAGTTGTGTCGGGATTTTAATGCCATGGCAGAGCGGCTGCAGGACATGTACCAGAGTAAGGAGCGGCTGCTCAGGGATGTCTCCCATGAGCTTCGTACGCCGCTGACCCGCATGCGGCTGGCACTGGTATTGGCGCGCCGCAAGACCGGTGACCACGCAGTCACGGAATATGACCGCATAGAGCGTGATATTGATCATCTCAATGATCTGATTGGTCAGATTTTGGCCTGGTCGCGGATGGTGAATCCCGCTCAGGAACGGCCGAAAGAGAGATTCTCTCTGGATGAGGCGCTGATGGACATTGTTGACGATGCCGATTTTGAAGCGGATATGAATGGTTGCTCGGTGCGTCTGGAGGAGTGTCTGCCGTGCAGTTACTACGGCGACCGGGATTGGTTGACCAGTGCCGTTGAAAATCTTATCCGCAATGCCATCCGTTTCTCTCCCGAGCACGAGGCTATTAGCGTGAGCCTGCGAAAAAACGGAGAGACTGTCACTCTCTCTGTGCGGGATAAAGGTCCTGGTGTGCCGGAGGATACGATCGATCATCTGTTTGAACCGTTTTACCGGGTTGATGAGGTTTGTGGAGGGAGTCGTGGTGGCGACAACCGTGGCTCAGGGCTGGGATTAGCGATAGCCCGTGCTGCGGTTGAGGGTCATGGGGGCAAGATTCGGGCGAGTAATGCCTTTCCGGGTCTGCTGATGACGATCACGCTTCCTGGTGCTAGTGCTGCAAAGCTCAAATAGCCATACCACCGTCATTCCCGCGAAGGCGGGAGTGACGACAATGATATTGGCATGGGTTTTCATGCTGTACGGCACTAGAGATTCGCTTTAATTTTTCAGTCGATCATACCGCCCATGACAACGCAGGCGCACTTCTACCTTAAATAAAACCGCTACTCGTCTCGAATCATCATAAACGCTGTCTCAAGCCGGGCTGTTCCTCGCTACGGTTGGCCAGGTTCGACAGGCTGTCAGCGTTCTCTCTCTGCGAGCCGACGACGCAGTTGCTGTTCTCCGGCGACCAGTCCGGCGGACATATAGCTGTCGATAAAATGTTGGCACGCTTCTTTGGTGAAAGAGTCGGAGTGGCGCAGATAGCACTCCAGATCCTTGTAACGCATACGTCTGGGCAGTGGATCTCGACGCACCTTCTCAAGATCGATCAGGCGGATCTCTGGTGCATTATTGTTGAACCGAACGAATACATGGTTTGGGTAGAGGCAGTAGTGTGCCAGCCCCTTGCTGTGCATGTGCCAGATCTCTTTACCCAGTTTGCCCATCGCTGCCCGGGTTCGCAGATCATCCCCTTCTCTGTTAAATGCGTGCATGTCCTGATAATCATCCAGTGCCAGCGTGATGAGAATGGCCTGATGGTTACCATCCTGAATGCGTTCGCCGTAATAGACGGGCGTCAGCGTGGGAATATTGTGTTTTTGAAAAAGCAGGATGCTGTTGAGTTCACGCCGGTAGGTAGGAATGCCCCGGAACGGATGGAGCAGGGTGCGGGTGTTGTGGTTCTCCTGACGTTTCATAAACAGGGCCGGCAGCCCACTCCCCTCCATCTCAAGGCGTGACACGCCGCTCCAGCCGTTGCGCCTTCTATTCGGGGTTTCGACCCAGTTTCTGGCGCTGTTCCAGAGACGGTCAAAGTCGGTGAGGTTCTGGTGGGCAAGCGAGGTCTTAATGTTATCGTCGAAAAAACGATCACTCTTCGATTGTGAGTAAGACATATTTGTAACCAGCTGTTTTATTGTTAGGGTTTTGTATTTAAGTAACTACTCAGCGCCCAGCGCCCAGCACTCAGGGCTTGGCAGAGCGGCAAGAGGAGCACCGCAGCCATGAGCATATACGCTTTGACCTTATTTTTTTACTGATGAAACGCAACTTCTATGTTCATTGTTCGGGTGGGCGGCAGTTCCCGTTTCTCTCCCAGGCACGATACTATTAACGTTAATCTGCGAAAAACATAGAGACTGCCACTATCATTGTGCGGGATAAAGGTCCTGCATTGTGCGGGATAAAGGTCCTGATGTGCTGGAGAATACCGTCCGATTGTGGTGACCAATGAAGGCTTGTGGGAGGGATAATGACCGGATTTAACGCTTTAATCGTCACCGGAAGAGCTTTGTTGGCTGTTCGGCATGTGGTTCTTCAAATCTGCCTCCTGTTGGCCCTGACGGCTTGTTCCAGCCCTCGTGAGCTGGCCGTTAGTCAGCAGGATTTTCAGGCGCTGATTAATCGGGGATTTCTCTCCCCGCGGATTATCGCCATCAATCTACCCGTTCCGGCTCAGGCAAACCTTTATCTGGAAACGCCACAGGTGTCGTTTTCTGATAGTCGCAGCCGTATTGACATAACGGTGTCCGGGCAGATCGATGTGGATTTTGCTGGTCAAATTGCTTCGGGACTTATGCCGGTAGTGCTGGAGGGAAGTGCTGCACTGGTTATCAAGGCGGATGAGCAGGCTCTGTTTCTTGATAGGGTGGCGATCAAAAATCGGCAAGTCACGGCAGAGTCTGGCCTGATCCAGAAGCTGGTTCTTGAAGCTTTGGCTGGTGTGGTGGCGGATGCTTTGAATAATATATTGCTGATGACTGTTCCGGAGGACTCACCGGTGTCTGCATTCCTGAAAGAGTATCAAAACCAGAAGATCCATTATCGGATCGAGCCGGATCATATTGTGTTGGCTGCAAAGCAGAGGGACAGGAACTGACCGATCAGTCAATCCCCTGCCAGCGAAGCTGTGTAATGGGAAGGCGTTTGAACAGAGGGATAAGGAAAATGTATATACCCAATCCCACGGTATTGGCCACAAGATCATCCAGTGCAAATGTGCGTAACGGATAAAAGCTTTGTGTCACTTCTATAGCTAGTCCAAAGAGTGCCAGCCAAAACAGTTTTAACCCCATCACTTTTTTCTGTGGCCAGGCCGTATCGACAAGAGCAGCCAGAGTGAAAAAAGCACTGATATGAAGTGGGCCGTCCCCCCAGCCAGCCAGGGGGACGTGCTTGGGTGGGATAAGTGCCAGCACGGTGATAGTGATAATGGTAATTGGCAGTAGTATTCTGGCCAGTATTACCAGCCTTTGGTGGGTCAGGTAGAGATTCTTTGCTGATGGGGGGGCGGGTTCCCTTGTCAGGTCTTCCTGCTGGGCGTGGCATAGTTCCCTTGCCGATGAGGAATAGCGTTCCTTGTTCATAAGACCTCAGAGTTGGGTAAGTTAGGCAGTGCAGAACCAGCTGCACTGTCTTGTAGGGTGTCTTTTTATTTAAGCAGAAGAACATGTTTAGCTATCAATACTGATGCCCAGCTCGCTGATACCTTCATTGCTGGCCAGCAGACGCAGTGCCTTTTTCAGCTCGGCATTGGGTTTGCCGCGATCAATCAGGCTCACAACCTCTTCCAGAAAGTCCAGCTGCTGCAGCGTCAGTGGATGCTGTTCAATATACTGGTTCAGCTCAACACCCTTTAGATCGGTAACTTCTACATGGGACAGGAACCGATAGATGGTCGACAGTGACAGCGTAGCATTGCTGAGAGCATCATCCAGAGATGGCTCTATGGCGCAGTGAACCGCTGTCGTCAGTGCCACAATGGCATCCAGAGCAGGATAAACGCCATACATATCGAACTGTTCGACATCCGGCGTTTGTTCTTCCAGGCGCTCCAGCAGGGTCTCAAAGTTTTTGGCAGACTGCTGGCCTGCAATAAAGTCCCACAGCATATTAAGGCTGTGGGTTAGCTCTGATATATCGCCAAACCCGGTCACCTCTGAAAACAGCGCATAGTTTGGCAGGCTGCGCTGCGCTGTGGCGGTGACAAAGGCGGTGATCTGCCAGGGTTTGAAGCCTTTCATGGCTCTGCCAAGATCGCGCGTCGCTTCGAGATCAGTCAAGGGGATAGCCTCTCTAATATATGCGGGTCTTATGCGCGGGACATGAACTTGCCGGTTTCGGTGTTGATTTTGATCATTTCACCCTGTTCCAGGTATTCGGGCACCTGAACTTCCAGACCGGTAGGGGTTTTGGCTAATTTGGTACGGGCGGCTGCTGTCGCACCTTTAATGGCTGGTGAGGTTTCCACAACTTCCATAACCACAGACTGGGGCAGTTCCATGGCCAGCGGTTGGTCGTCGACGATTAACAGGACAATGCCTTCCATACCATCGAGCAGATATTCCAGCTGACCTTCCAGCTCCTCTCCGCCGAGGGTGTACTGGCTGTAATCTTCGCTGTCCATGAAGGTAAACAGGTTACCGTCACGGTAGAGGAAAGAGGCTTCACGGCGCTGCATATCGATCTGGGGGAACTGGTCATTGGCGGTGTAAGAGCCTTCCAGCTTACGGCCACCGGGGACCTGATTGAAGCGGATTTTGTACAGGGTCTGGGCACCGCGGGAGGACGGGCTTTTCGCTTCAAAATTTTTGACCTGGTAATAGTGGCCATTGATCTCAACGATCTGGCCTTTTTTTAACTCATTGGCTGCTGGCATGGGTACACCTTACAAAGAAGAGCGACAAAAGGGAAAACAGAAAGGTCGGCATTATAATACCCAAAATGGGACACCCATAGATTTTTCCCCCATAGATTTTTCCCCCCATAGATTTTTCCCAAAAGATGGCAGTCCCTTAATTATCATCCCTGTTACCCCCGCTTACGTATCATGCCCACCGGTCGAAAAGCCGGATGCTCTGTTGGTTGTTTTGACTATGTTGTTACATATCACGACCGGATTGTTGTGAACTAAAACTCTTTTTTTATGGACTAACGCTGCTCATCCTTTGATTTTTGGAGTATTTATTTATGAAACGTTGTTTACGCAGTGAGAGTACAAATCCAGTTGTTTCAAACAAAACGCTTCTTTCTTCTGGTGGTACTGGCGAAGCCAGGTCGGGAAGAATAACACAAGTGTGAGTGGACAGGCGTACTCCTGAAGGAGGGGCAACACGGCCTCCCCCCCAAAAAAGGAAGGTTGATGTCGACTTGAGAGAGACCCAGATACCTGAATCTGTACCCTCCATGGCGGAGGTGGAGAAGAGGGCTGATGACTGTGGAATTAGCAGCTGCACACTAAGTAAAGATCAATACGAAGACGGTGCCAATGTCTATATCAAAAAATATGTCTGGGATGGAAAAATCTGTCTGTTAGATAATTTACTACACAGGATTACTGATTCGACGACGAAATACGAAGAACTGGTCAAACAATTGTGCGATACCCCTTTATTGTTCGAATGGTTAGGTAGATTGTCATCTAAAGAGAAAAAAGATACCAAAAGTGGCGAAGTCATGTATCAGGTTCTGTGTGTTGATTGGATGCTTGCTAAACATCTGAATAAGAAGGAAGAAAGTTTAAAATGGCGTCTTCTTGATTGCGGGGATCGGAAGCAAATGGCAGAAGATGTTATAAAAGAGGCTGGAGCCTTAAAAAAAGAGATACCTGCTGACATGGCCGATAAATATGACGAAGTTTGTTCCAAGCTGAGTAGCATTATTGAGCTATTTGAAAGTGATATCCGCAGTCTTCAGATAAATATAGAGATAGTCAAAAAGCTATCAAAGAAAAAGATCAAAGATGTGGCGAAGGACCTACGTACTGATGTGAAAGATGAATATGTTTTATATTGCCTGGAACCATTTGATGATACTGAAAAACTGGATCAAGCTGAATGCTCGTTTAAAGATACGGTTGACAGTTTGTCGCCGTTGCTGGCTAAAGAACAGAGCGAGAAACTTTCAGAACTTTGTACTAAAAAAATAGCGGACATATTTTATATGTACGACATGCAACATTACTATAAGGTAAGCCAATTCAATAAAATGAAGGAAACACAAAAGGGAAGAAGTATTAATCTCCGCTTCCGGGAGGGGGAGGGTCAAGAAGGCCCCCAAGGCTAATCGTACAACCCTTATTTGCGTCCGTTTGTCCCCAGGATAATATTTCTGTTTCGGTTTTTCGCAGTTGACGTATAGATAAGGAATCCATATAGTTCGGCTCCTGTGATGCAGCGCTCATAGCTCAGCTGGATAGAGTACCTGGCTACGAACCAGGCGGTCGGAGGTTCGAATCCTCCTGAGCGCGCCATTTTTTGTGTTTTGATGCGACCGTAGCTCAGCTGGATAGAGTACCTGGCTACGAACCAGGTGGTCGGAG
>CAMRBW010000070.1 GCA_947040555.1 uncultured Oceanospirillales bacterium
GTAGTTTCTGAGCAGTCACACGAAAACCAGACCAATAATAATGAAATAGTTGTTGGCACGGGTTCCAGTAGCAGCAAGGTAGATGAGATTGTCGTTACAATTGGAAATGAAAATGAAAATGAAAATGAAAATGAAGAAGAGGTTGAAGATGAACATAGGGTAACTGCTCATATTTCTCTGGCAGATGAGGAACAGACTCCTCAGAAGCCCAGTGTTTCCGGGAGAGATGATTCTGAAAACGCAGATTTGCCAGTAGAAAATGAGCAGTTACAACATAAGGCCTCAACTTCTCCACGGCCCTGTGTTTCCGAATGGCAGAATAGCACAAGCTCTAATCCGCTAGTAGTTTCTGAGCAGTCACACGAAAACCAGACCAATAATAATGAAATAGTTGTTGACACGGGTTCCAGTAGCAGCAAGGTAAATGAGATAGAAAAAAGCAACCTATCCCCTTATATGGAGATGGAGGACAAAAAATTAATCCATGATATTATGATTCACCAGGTAGGCGAGAGGGGCATGTGGCACGTGGATGAGCTTGCTTATAGTAAAAGATTAACTGAAGCCTTCATCGACAGGTACAATCGTTTACCGAATAAAGATCAGCTAACGCAGCCAACAGTCATTTCTAATGTTTCCATTTCCCCGGCTGATTTTTTTCACGACTACCCTGTTGTTCGTGGAACATCGATTGATGGGAGAGCCATGTTAAGCATGAGTTTTAAAGCTTTTAACATGAAATCAACTATCATCCAACGGATCCTCTGGGGAGATAGCGGAGAGGCATGTTACACTGCGCCATTCCAGCTAACTATTACCCAAGACAGTGATATAGATTCTAGGTGGTTGGTAGGTATCAATACCGCAGGCGAAAACGCTGTCGCGATGATAGAGAGTTGTCTGAATAAAGGAGAGTCTCCCATGTTCAACAACAACACTACACTTAACAGCAAGCTAATTGAATTCATCCTCCTGATGATTTCGGAGGGTGAAGTAAGGCATGATGGCATCAAGCTGAAGCTTGATAATACTGCTGGAGCGAAAAAATTTAAGAATCTGAAAGAGTACATGTTAAATCATAGGGAAAACAATGCCGATGATGACAAAACTATCAGCAATATTAACTTCGACATAACAATGTAGTGTTCATCTGTAACAGAAGAAGCGGCTCGGTGAAAACCGAGCCGCTTTTTTATGAGGGGTTCTTAGAGGCCAGCTTGCAGACGCAAAGCTTCCGCCTTATCGGTACGCTCCCAGGTAAAGTTCGCATCTTCACGACCAAAGTGACCGTAAGCGGCAGTGGCCTGGTAGATAGGACGCTTCAAGTCCAGCATATCGATCAGGCCTTTTGGGCGCAGGTCGAAGTTCTCACGCACCAGATCAACGATTTTTCCGTCACTGATTTTGCCAGTACCGAAGGTGTTGACGCTGATAGAGGTTGGCTCAGCAACACCAATTGCGTAGGAGACCTGAATCTCGCAACGATCAGCCAAACCGGCAGCAACGATGTTCTTGGCAACGTAACGACCCGCGTAAGCTGCGGAACGGTCCACCTTGGAAGGGTCCTTGCCGGAGAACGCGCCGCCACCGTGACGGGCCATACCACCGTAGGTATCAACGATGATCTTGCGACCAGTCAGACCACAGTCGCCTACTGGACCACCGATAACAAAGTTGCCAGTCGGGTTGATGTGGAACTGGGTGCCTTCGTGCAGCCACTCGGCAGGTAGAACCGGCTTGATCACCTCTTCCAGAATATCCTTGCGCAGCTGCTCCAAACTGATAGAAGGGTCGTGCTGAGTAGACAGAACCACCGCATCGATTGCCACAGGCTTGGCGTCTTCATCGTAACGCATGGTGATCTGGCTCTTCGCATCCGGACGCAGCCAGGGCAGAGTCTTGTTCTTGCGCAGCTCGGCCTGGCGCTGAACCAGTTTGTGGGCGTAGAAAATCGGCGCAGGCATCAAGGTAGCGGTTTCATTGGTGGCGTAACCAAACATCAAGCCTTGGTCGCCTGCACCCATCTCATGTTCGTCAGTCTCATCAACGCCCATGGCGATATCAGGAGACTGCTTGCCAATCGCGTTCAGAACGGCAACGCACTCGCCGTCAAAGCCGAGGTCCCCGTGATCGTAACCGATGCTCTTAACAACATTACGGACCAGATCTTCGATATCAACATACGTCTCGGTACGCACTTCACCGGCAACGATAACCATACCAGTCTTAACCATGGTTTCCACGGCAACACGGGCTTCAGGATCATCTTTCAAGATAGCATCCAGAATCGCATCAGAAATCTGATCAGCAATTTTGTCTGGATGACCTTCAGAAACAGATTCAGAGGTGAACAGGGAGTATTCAGCCATGGTTTATTAATCCTTAAGTAGTTCTTGTCTGCGGTGGTGGCGGGAAAATTGCCGTACTTGAATCTGGAAGCCATTGCGAAGCCCGAGATACTGAGCCTCTCCTGCCACAAGGCCGGCTTCCTGGGCCCAGTCACTGAGTTCATCAGAGCTGAACCCCAGCCATAGATCACCACAGGTTTCTTTTACCCATTCCTGATCATGACGGCAGAGATCGCTGATAAACAGACTGGCGCCGGGACGTAAGAGTGTGGCGGCCTCACAAAAAATAGCCGCTGGGGATGGCACGTGGTGCAGCACCATGTTAGCAATGATGCAATCAACAGACAGCCCCTCATCAGCGAGCAGTGACAGCTCGCCAAGGCGATATTCGATATTGCCAGCGCCCGCCGCTTTGGCGGATTTTCTGGCCTGCTCCAGCATATCGCGGGAGTTATCCAGCGCGATGACCCGTCTGAACTGCCGGGACAATGCTGGCAGAAACATGCCTTCCCCGGGCCCCAGTTCAAGAACGGTGTCGTGCGCATGACTATCTGCAAGAGCGATCATCTCCAGCACTGTGCGCGCATACAGCTCGTGATCGGCAATCAGCTCCTGATGTTGGCGAAAAGCCTGCATATTACGGGAAAAGAATGCTCTGGACTGTTCTGAGCGGGACTGGCGAATGGTGTGTAACCGCTCCCGGTAAACCGGAGCCAGTGGCACGTCGTCAATCGCTTCAAACAGGGATTGAATCAGTGGCTCGTGGAGCGAATCAGCAGGAGGAAGCGCCCGACGATAAAAAATCGAGTTACCTTCCCGACGGGTTGAGACTAACCCAGACCTGGCCAGCACCTTCAAGTGATGACTAAGACCGGATTGCCGCGTATCCAGAATATGGGTCAGCTCCAATACACCGAGAGATTCCGTTCTTAACAAACGCAAAACATTCAGGCGTAAAGGATCACCCATGGCTTTGCCAAGGGTTGCGATCGTGCTGAGTTCTGGATGGATTGCATGGGAATCCACGGGGGTTGCCTCTGCGGTTTTGCTTGCAGATCGGGCAATAGCGATTGTCATGGCGGGCGAGTCTAGCAGCAACAAGGCAAAGCATCAAAATATTTTGATATTGAGTTCACCTCCAGCCAAAGATCTTACAGATGTTTACAAGCCGCATGGATAAAAGCAGGAATATGTAAAATTCAGAGAAGAGCTGAAAAAAATCAAATTATGAATTTACACAAGGACAAGTGCATTTAAATGGATACTCGGAACGTAATCAAAGCACTATGACAAATAATCAGCTGGAAACCGCTCAATGACATACTGAATGAGTGTAAGGAGCGAAAAAAATCATCAGTAAATTAGTGGAGCTCGAGGAAAATCCCTACCAATTAAAGAAGGATATGAAGGGAAATTGCCACAGCCAGAAAGCCATCAACCTTTTTCAGGCCCTTATCGACAATCTAAAAACAAAAATGATGGATTTATGCGAAGAATTTCCGCATAAAAAGTTCGAAACACGCGGCCGGCTCGCCCAAAGCTAACAATGGCCAAAAACTTACAATGTAAGGTATAAGGGCTCAGTGTTTGCCCGGCGGGTAATAATAAAAGCAGACATCTGGTTCACGTTTGCCTTCCCAGCATTTAGAATACAGGCCTTTCCTGCGTCACACCTTTCCGATAATCAGGAGCTTGTGGTTCGATGATCACCCGCCGCGACCGCGCCAATGCTATCCGTGCCCTGAGCATGGATGCTGTTCAGAAAGCAAAATCTGGTCACCCCGGTGCCCCGATGGGTATGGCTGATATTGCCGAAGTGCTTTGGAGAGACACTCTCAAGCACAACCCTTCAAATCCAACCTGGGCCGACCGTGACCGTTTCGTACTATCCAACGGCCACGGTTCCATGCTGCTGTACTCCCTGCTGCATTTGACAGGCTATGGTGTCACCATTGACGACATCAAGAACTTCCGCCAGTTGCACTCCAAAACCGCAGGGCATCCTGAGTACGGTTATGCACCCGGTATTGAAACCACTACGGGGCCGCTAGGCCAGGGCCTCGCCAACGGCGTTGGTTTTGCCATTGCAGAAAAGACTCTGGCGGCTCAGTTCAACCGTCCTGATCACGCCATCGTTGACCATAACACCTATGTGTTCCTGGGTGACGGCTGCATGATGGAGGGTATCTCCCATGAGGTCTGTTCCCTGGCTGGTACTCTGGGTCTGGGCAAGCTGATCGCCTTCTATGACGACAACGGCATCTCTATTGATGGCGAAGTTGAAGGCTGGTTCACTGACGATACCGTTAAGCGCTTTGAAGCCTACGGCTGGGAAGTGATCCCTGCTGTTGATGGCCACGATGCTGCCGCTATTGAAGCCGCCATCGCTCAGGCCCGCAAGCCCACCAACAAGCCCACCTTAATCTGCTGCAAAACCGTGATCGGTTTTGGTTCTCCTAATAAGGGCGGAAAGGAAGAGTGTCACGGTGCGCCACTGGGTGATGATGAGATCGCTCTGACCCGTGCGCAGCTAGGCTGGACGCACGGTCCTTTTGAAATTCCTGAAAAGATGTACGAGGAGTGGGACTGCCGTGAGAAAGGTGCTGTTGCTGAAGCCAACTGGAATACTCGATTTGCAGCTTACAAGGCCGAGTATCCTGAGCTGGCGGCCGAGTTCGAACGCCGTATTTCAGGAGAGCTGCCAGCAGACTTTGCTGATTACGCTGCCGAATATATCCGTAGTTGTCAGGCCGAAAGTGCCACGATTGCCAGCCGCAAAGCTTCTCAGAATACACTGAATGCCTTCGGCCCCAAACTGCCTGAACTGCTGGGCGGCTCCGCTGACCTGGCCGGCTCCAACCTGACTATCTGGAGTGGCAGCAAAAGCATCAGCCGTGAAGATGCCAGCGGTAACTACCTGCACTATGGTGTCCGTGAGTTTGGCATGACCGCCATCACGAACGGCATTGCATTGCACGGCGGTTTTGTTCCTTATGGTGCCACCTTCCTGGTATTCATGGAGTACGCCTGCAACGCCGTGCGTATGGCGGCCCTGATGAAGATCCGTCAGATTCAGGTTTATACCCACGACTCCATCGGTCTGGGCGAAGATGGCCCGACTCACCAGCCGATCGAACAGCTGGCCAGCCTGCGGATGACACCGAACGTCAACACCTGGCGCCCCTGTGACACCGTAGAATCTGCGGTAGCCTGGAAGCACGCGCTGGAGCGTAAGGATGGCCCGAGTGCGCTGGTGTTCTCCCGCCAGAATCTGCTCTGCATGGCCCGTAACGATGAACAGCTGGCTAATGTTGAACGGGGTGGTTACGTGCTGCGTGACTGCGCCGGTACGCCGGATCTGATTCTGATCGCCACCGGTTCTGAGATCGAACTGGCAGTGAAAACTTATGACGCTCTGAGCGACAAAGGTCACAAGGTACGCGTGGTTTCCATGCCTGCTACCGAAGTGTTTGATGCCCAGGAGGCCGAGTACCGCCAGCAGGTGTTGCCGGTGGAAGTGGGTGCACGCCTGGCCATTGAAGCGGCTGCGGCTGACTTCTGGTACAAGTATGTGGGCCTGGAAGGTCGCATTATCGGTATGACCACCTTCGGTGAGTCTGCTCCGGCGGAAGACCTGTTCCGTGAGTTTGGTTTTACTCTGGAAAATGTTCTGGCAACCGCTGAAGATATGCTGGAAGAGCTGGACTGATTATTTGCCCATAAAGAAACCTTCCTGCTGAACGGGCAGGAAGGTTTTTGGGTTTCTCTGTCTTTCAAGCAAGGCGTTTCAGCTCCCATTCATAGGCATAGCGTACATCAGAATTGCCCTTGGTAAATAGGGAAGTAACTTTTACAAACCAATCCTGATGGTCGTATTTTACGGAGAAAATAGAGTCATTTTGATTGCCTGTCTCTTCAAGAGATTCAGTAGGATAAATATCTTCAGCCTGATAATCAAAAAGAGCTGAAATAGCCTGAATTCGATTTTTTTTACCGAGGTGTGGTACTTCTGGAAATCCGGGTGGCACTGCCTTGATAAGGCTTGTAAATATGGGTAGAAAAATCGCGAACTTAAAGGCAACAGCTACAAAACTCAACGAAAAAAAAATATTACGGATAGCAAGCATAATTGACCGCCCGCACGACAGTATATTCAAATACAGCATGATGTTTTTGAACTTTTCTATCTGCTGGATATCTTACCCATCCAGCCCTATCTTCCCAGAGGCGCAGTAAGTTCTGATCGGATAAACAAATTAGGGGGGGGGTAAAAAATGGTTAACAATAAGCTTAATCAAAAGACGCTGTTGTTTACACTTTGTCTGGCAACGGTAGAGAGTCTTACTGTAGTGGCCAGTCCACCGGTAATGGCAAATAATACCATACAGCCGGATTTATCAACTTTGGTGAAACAGGTCTCTCCAGCCACTGTCAGTATTTGTACGCTGGAATATGGATCGTGCAATGCTATATCGAACTATATGTTCGGTTGCCCGGCTGTGGCAACTTTTGGTTCCGGTTTCATTATTGACAAAGATGGTTATGTGCTGACCAATCATCATGTGATTAATGGTGCGCATGAGATCACGGTGCGTCTGTATGACAGCAGAGAATACAGTGCCGAACTGATTGGAGCCGATGAGCGAACGGATCTGGCTCTGCTGAAGGTGGAGGCAAACAACCTGCCGGTGGTGAAAATAAGTGAGCCCGCAGACGCACTCAAACCTGGTCAGGATGTGTTTAGCATCGGTTCACCCCATGGTTTTCTTTATGGCTCGATCTCCAAGGGCGTTATCAGCGCACTGAATCGCAATGACATGGAGGAAGGGGGCGTGCCGTTTATCCAAACCGATACAGCAATCAATATTGGTAATTCTGGCGGTCCTCTGTTCAATATGAAAGGAGAGGTTATTGGCATAAACATGAGTTTACTTACCCTTAACGGGGGTTTTGAGGGGATCTCTTTTGCGATTCCGACTAATTATGCCATGCATATTGTTAATCAGCTGAAAAAGGACGGCCGCGCCTCTTATGGCTGGCTGGGGGTAATGGTTGAGCAAGTGGATTTCAATCTGGCTGAGGACTCTGACCTTGATCGCCCTGATAGGGTCTTGCTAAGTCGGGTTGTGCCCGGTAGTCCGGCAGAGGGAAAGCTACAGCCAGGTGATATTATCATCCGTGTTGATGGTCATGAGGTCAATTTTTCCTGTGACCTGAGTACTATTGTCGGGTGCGTGCCGGTCGGTAAGAGTGTCGAGATTGAATTGATACGCCTTGGCAGTCCGGAGGTTGTTACGCTGCCTGTCGGCAAGCTGTCTGAGGAGCTGATCATAGATGACCAGTGTAATTGTTGGTGGTGTTTCTTGTGGTTTTCCAGGTGGTGTTCCAGGGATGTTGAGAAATCAATCTGATTAAAAATACAAGGCTCTTCGTTGGTTCCGGGGAGTTGGTTTCTGGGTGTACACGGGTGTCGAAACAGATTGGGATGGATACGGGGGCACGGGATCATAATGTAGTTAATGCAGTTTTGAAGAAATAGTTCTTTGGTAAAAACTCCTGACTATTAAGTGTATAGCTGTCCTTGAGGTGGATCAGTAACACACGCCATCAGCACCGTTTTTTGCTAAAGTCCACCCATTGTTGTTTTCCCCTTCGAGAAAGATTTTGACTACCGAAAACCTGATTCTGCCAACAGAGCAAGAAACCATCCCGGCTGAAACACCTGTGATGACCAGCTTCACAGAGCTGGAACTGAACGAACGCCTGCTTAAAGCGCTGGATACCCTCGGCTTTACCACGCCAACCGAGGTTCAGGCCAAAACCATTCCTGTGGCCATGACGGAAGCAGATCTGCTGGTCTCTGCCGAAACCGGCAGTGGCAAGACGGCGGCTTTTATGCTGCCGATTTTGAATAAATTCCATACCAATAAAGCGCCCAAATCCGCAACCCGGGCCCTGGTCCTGGTGCCAACCCGTGAACTGGCCCGCCAGGTGCTGCAACAGACTGAGGCGTTGAGTCAGTTCACCTTCGTCAGCGCTGGCATGATCGTCGGCGGTGAAGACTACAAGCTCCAGATCAAACTGCTACGTAGCAATCCGGAAATCCTGATCGCCACTCCCGGTCGGCTGCTGGAACATCTGGGCCAGGGGGCGCTGGATCTGCGTGATCTTGAAGTGCTGGTAATGGACGAAGCCGACCGCATGCTGGATATGGGCTTCAAGGACGATGTACTGACCATCGCTAACGCCTGTAAAAAAGAGCGCCAGACTCTGTTGTTCTCCGCCACCCTTAAGCAGAAGGGTATGCGCCACGTGATCAAGCAGGTGCTGCGGGAGCCTCAGGAGCTGCTGCTCACCACCGCCCAGGATCAGCACGGTAGCATTACCCAGCAGATCATGCTGGCCGATGATCACGAGCACAAGGCGCGTCAGGTGCTATGGCTGCTCAAGAACGAAACCTTTCATAAGGCGATCATCTTCACCAATACCCGTGAGATGACCAACGTCCTGAACACCGTGCTGCGCCGGGAGCAGGATCTGCGGGTCAGCTCCCTCCATGGTGAGATGATCCAGCCGGACCGTAACCGGGTCATGATGCTGCTTCGGGAAGGCAAGGTGAATATTCTGGTTGCCACGGACGTAGCCGCCCGAGGTCTGGATATTCCGGGTGTCGATCTGGTCATCAACCTGGATATGGCGCGCAACGGCGATGATTACATCCACCGGATTGGCCGTACAGGCCGTGCTGGTCAGCAGGGTGTGGCGATCAGCATGATCGGTCCGCACGAGTGGAACTTGATGGCCAGCATTGAGCGCTACCTGCAGGTAAAGTTCGAACGCAAGACTATCAAGGGTCTGGAAGGTCAATGGAGAGGGCCGAAGAAGCTGAAGTCCAACGGCAAGGCTGCCGGCACCAAGAAGAAAAAGAATACAGCGACCAAAGGTTCTGCCAAGGCCGCCGTAAAGAAAACGACCAAACCAAAGAAGCCTGCAGCGGGTAAACCGAAAGCACCGAGCCGCGGTTCCTCTTCCGGGGTTGATACCGGCTTCGAACCGCCCCGCCGCAAAAAAGCATCCGAGGCCTGAGCCTGACGGTTTGCGTACCCAGAACCGGTTCTCCAGAACCGGTTCGCCCTCAGTAAAAGGATATTGTCCTTGTGGTGTTTATTGGCTTTCTGCCGATGACGTTATTAACGAAAAAAATGCCCAACAAGTATGAGGACAGCCAATGTTAGTACACGGACGTACTCAACTATTAACCTTCACATTTTTTAAAAGCCTTGTGATTGCTTCACTACTTTGCCTGACTCTCTCTGGCTGCGGCATCTCCCCGCTGCCCAGCGGGCATAAGCGCAGCCATGCACCCTGGGATACCTTCGACCATGCCAAGAAAGCCTTCGACCAAGTGCGTGTTGGCAAAACAACGTTCCGTGAACTGAAAAAACTGGGGTTCGACCCGTTCACCGTACCGAACGTCAAAAGATTGACCTACCTGGATATTATCAATTTTTTCATGCCCACCCCTTCGATTCGGGTGAACCAACTGGCATCGGGGCTACGGCACTGCATTCATGCCAAGACACGATGCTATGGCATTGAAGCCTGGCCCCAGGTAAGAAATAAAAAACGTTATGGCAACGTTGCCCTTGATCTGATGAATTTCCATAAAAACGAAGAGATATCCGGTTGGGACTTCCGATCCATCATCGTGCTGGTTGGCGATAAAGTGGTATTCAAAATTTGGAGTGGTACGCCGCAGTTTCTGGAATATAACGACGAGAGGAATCCCTTGGGGCCGATTCAGGGTGCTGGCGACTATTTCCTGCCCTGACCTTTTGGCACAGCCCCGCGAATCATACTTTTGACCAGGCTTTTAATCGAAGAATACCCGCACGATGCGGGTATTGCCGTATCTCATATTCCTCAATAAGATATAGGTAGCTTCTGATTTTAATCGTCCTTCTCACCTCTTATTTATATTCATCGTCCCGGACTGTTTCTTTATTATATCTGGCTGTCCCTTATTGCTGTGTATGCCAATCTTTTTGGGCATTGTTTGGATGTTGTTACAGCCCGTTATGGAAACGTAACACCCCACATCATTTTTTTTTGTACCTGTGGAGTCCGGTCAGGATTTAGTCGTTTAGAAAACCTAACTTTGCGCAGTCTCGAATTATTAGAATGTTCTATGGTTGTCTTAGATCCAGTTTTCATGCATTGCTCCTCAATTTCATGGTCAGTCAGGGGGATCCCTGACTCCCTGTGTAGGTCACCAATATTTCTCCACGGTTCAATCTTGAACTTTCCCTGTGTTTTTTTGTTAGTAATGCTACACATGAATCCTTACTACCGGGCACGGGATGGTTCATAAAAAAGGAAAAAGGGAAATGTGCAGCGCTGACTTTCGGTTGTTTTCCCTTCCTGATCAGCGGAAAGTACGGAGCCAAAACGTTGACCTGCCTCAACATGGCACGAATTCTTCGCTAATTGATGATGTTTTCAGGGTGATTTTTACGTTTTTCAGGGTGTCGATAACTTACCGGTCAGTAAAACCTGTGATAAGGTTCGCAGCTGTTTTTCGAAAACATCCATCACATCACTGTTACGCCGACAGGATTGAGTTATGAGTGGTATGCTCAAACACTCCACTTTGAAAAAACCGCACAATAACAATCAGCCCCTCTCAGGCGTTCCAATGGCTTGCCGTCAGGCTTTCGAATTGACTTTTATCTTGCAGAAGGATTTACCATGTCCGTGTTGAATATGACTGACCTGGACCTGTCCGGAAAGCGCGTGCTTATTCGTGAAGATCTTAACGTTCCTGTCAAGAACGGTCAGGTCACCAGCGACGCCCGCATCCTTGCCTCCCTGCCAACCCTGAAGCTGGCCATGGAAGCAGGCGCCAAAGTTATGGCCACCTCCCACCTGGGTCGCCCTGAAGAAGGCATTTACTCAGAAGAATCCTCCCTGAAGCCGGTTGCTGATTACATCAGCAAGCTGCTGGGCAAAGAAATCCGTCTGATCAAAGACTGGCTGGAAGGTGACTTTGACGTTGCCGAAGGCGAGCTGGTCATCCTTGAAAACGTCCGTTTCAACAAGGGTGAAGGCAAGAACGACGAAGAGCTGTCCAAGAAGATGGCTGCCCTGTGCGACATCTACGTGATGGACGCTTTCGGCACCGCTCACCGTGCTCAGGCCTCCACCCACGGTGTTGGCAAGTTCGCACCTATCGCCTGTTCCGGCCCACTGCTCTCTGCCGAGCTGGATGCCCTGAGCAAGTCTATGGATAAACCAGAGTCTCCAATGGTCGCTATCGTTGGTGGTTCCAAGGTGTCTACCAAGCTGACTGTTCTGGAATCCCTGTCCACACTCTGTGATCAACTGATCGTAGGTGGCGGTATCGCCAACACCTTCCTGGCTGCCGCTGGCAAGCCGGTTGGTAAGTCTCTGTACGAAGCCGATCTGATCGATCAGGCTAAAGCCCTGATGGCCAAAGTCAGCATTCCTTTGCCTATCGACGTGGTTGTTGGCAAGAAGTTCGACGAGAACGAGCCTGCCGTTATCAAAATGGCTGACGATGTTGAAGACGACGACATGATCTTCGACGTAGGCCCACAAACCTCAGCGATGTTTGCCAACATCCTGAAGGATGCCCGTACCATCGTTTGGAACGGCCCAGTAGGCGTATTTGAATTCGATCAGTTTGGCGAAGGCACCAAGACCCTGTCTCTGGCTATCGCTGAATCCCCGGCATTCTCTATCGCTGGCGGTGGTGACACCCTGGCGGCTGTAGACAAGTACGGCATCAAGGAACAGGTCTCCTACATTTCCACGGGCGGCGGTGCGTTCCTGGAATACGTAGAAGGCAAGGTACTGCCAGCCGTTGCCATGCTGGAAGAGCGTGCAGGCTAAAAAGATTGAACCACAGAGACACAGAGACACATTTTAGTAAAAGCCCTTTCTTTTCTCTGTGCCTCTGTGCCTCTGTGCCTCTGTGGTAAAAAATGCTTTTGATCTATCCCCATAACTTTTAAGGGTAAGCAAATGTCTAAAATTCTTGATCTGGTAAAACCTGGCGTTGTGACTGGTGACGACGTTCAGAAAATCTTTGAAGCGGCCAAGGCGGGTGAGTTCGCTCTGCCAGCAGTGAACGTTGTGGGTACTGATTCCATCAACGGCGTTCTGGAAGCGGCGGCCAAGGCCAAATCTCCCGTTATTGTTCAGTTCTCCAACGGTGGTGCTTGTTTCTTCGGTGGTAAGGGTCTGAAGGAAGAAGGTCCTGCGGGCGCTATGGGCGCTATCGCTGGTGCCAAGTACGTTCACGCTGTTGCTGCTGCTTACGGCATTCCGGTTATCCTGCACACCGACCACGCTGCGCGCAAGCTGCTGCCTTGGATCGACGCGCTGCTGGACGCTGGTGAAGAGTTCTACGAGCAGACTGGCAAGCCACTGTTCTCCTCCCATATGATCGACCTGTCTGAAGAGCCTCTGGAAGAGAACATCGCCACCTGCGCTCAATACCTGAAGCGCATGTCCAAGATGGATATGACTCTGGAATTCGAACTGGGCTGCACCGGCGGTGAAGAAGACGGCGTAGACAACAGCCACATGGATAGCTCCATGCTGTACACCCAGCCAGAAGACGTAGCCTACGCTTACGAAGTCCTGAACAAGATCAGCCATCGCTTCACCATCGCGGCCTCCTTCGGCAACGTACACGGTGTTTACAAGCCAGGTAACGTGCAGCTGACGCCTAAGATTCTGGATAACTCCCAGAAGTACTGCTCCGAGAAGTTTGGCCTTCCTGCCAAGTCTCTGAACTTTGTATTCCACGGCGGTTCCGGCTCTACTCTGGAAGAGATCCGTGAAGCTGTGTCCTACGGTGTTGTGAAGATGAACATCGACACCGACACCCAGTGGGCTGCCTGGGAAGGCGTTCTGAACTACTACAAGAAGAACGAAGGCTACCTGCAGGCTCAGCTGGGCAACCCTGAAGGTGCCGACAAGCCAAACAAGAAGTTCTACGATCCTCGTGTATGGCTGCGTGCTGGTCAGGTATCCATGGCTGACCGTCTGGGTCAGGCTCACAGCGACCTGAACAGCATCGACGTACTGTAAGACGACAGTCACAGTACGCTAAATCCTTGAGCATCAGCTTCGGCTGGTGCTCTTGGTGTCAGGGGCTGTTGTGTTAAAGTGTGCTGATCCATTTCTACTGATGAAATTATGAAACAGCGCCGAACAGTGCCCGATGGCAGTTTGCTGCAAAAACTGCGCCGCGGGCTCCTTCCTTTCTCTCTGCAGCACAAGCCAGAGACTCCCGACGACGATCTCAATTACTATCTCGATGCCTACGACATCAATTTTCAGGATGAGTTCGCCGCTGTCTTCTATACAGGAGGCTATCTGCAAACGGAGCAGCACAGAATTTTTTGCCAGCTTTGGCAGCAAGAGAGGCACCAGGAAGGGCCGCATAAAAACAACAAAGGCACCGTATTTATCCTGCACGGCTACTACGACCATACCGGTTTATATGGCCATCTGATCCGTTTCTTCCTGCAGCAGGGCTACTCTGTTTTTGCTTTTGATGAGCCCGGACATGGTCTCTCCGATGGTACACCTGCCAGCATTGACAACTTCTCTACCTACACCAGCATTGTGCGAACCTGCATGGATTGGGCGCTGGAAAACGACCTTCCCCAGCCGTTCCATCTGGCGGGTCAAAGTATGGGCGGAGCCATTATTACCGAGCTGCTGGTTGGCGAGAAGTGCTCAAGACAAGAGTATCCCATCGATAAGGTGATCCTGTTTGCGCCACTGATACGCCCTGCGGGCTGGCGATGGGGTAAAATACGCTATCAGCTGGCTGGCCGTTTCCTGAAACAGATCCCCCGTTCCCGTTCCAGAAATTCCAACGACAACGACTTCCTGACATTTCTCCAGACTGAACCTCTGCAAAACAAGACCCTGTCAATGGCCTGGGTTGGCGCACTGAGTCAGTGGATAGATAAAATCGAGGCTGTCACAGAGCCCTGTGAATACGATGTGCTGATCGTTCAGGGAGAGAGGGATGGTACTGTTGATTGGCAACACAATATGTCTGTCTACCCGCGGCTATACAAGTCAGCAGATATCTATCTTATACCAGATGGTCAGCACCATCTGGTTAATGAGCATGAAGATATACGACAGCAGTATTTTGGCTGGCTAACAGAAAAGCTTGGCTGAACCCGCTCTTCAGCCAGCCGTTTAATAGCTGGCTATGCGATGGGGTAACAGGGCTTCAAAGGTACGGTAGATAAAGTCACCGGCGGCTGGGTCAGGATTTTGTAATGTTGCAATGGAACGAGACTGAATTCTCCTCCAGCCCAACCGGGTAGCCAGATCGAGAAGCTTCTCACTATCCGTTGCTTCACTCAGAGCCAGAACATTACGTAGCGTAAGTTTTGCCAGACTGGCGTGCAGCCCCGGAGCGTCGGTGTGAACGGGGCAGGCATCGGCAGGCAGACCAGTGCATTCAGACCAATAGTTTTTGTACCGGGGCAGGGCATGAAATATCAATGCGGTAAAAATATGCAGATAGCAGGCCAGCTCAGTGTTATGGCATTTTTGCGCCAGCCGGAGTGCGGCTGAGACAAGACAGCATTTGTCGCTATCACTATTAGCTTCAGGATGGGGGCTCATGGTCTGGTTCAATCCCAAAAGCAGACTGAAATCCAGTTTATCCCCGTTAAAAAGACCGCATAAAGTGGCAGCTTTTGTTTCCAGATCAGAATGACTCAACAATTTGTCCAATACAGGCTCTATCAGACAACGGTCATTGAGATGGGCGAGCAGCGCACCGCAATTTTTGGCAGTAAAAGCTGTCAGAACAGGGACGGGCTGGCCGAACTGTTGCAAAATCAAGATCTGCTCGTCACGGCGCAGCGGCGTCAGAAGATCTTCAATAATTTGGGGTGATTGGCTCAACAACGAAAAGAAAAATTGACCATGATTGGTGAGAGCATCTATATAGAACAACTGAAGCGCTCTGGCCCCTGAGAGTTTGGCCGTAAAAATCTCACCTGAATCCACTTTTTGTATTTGGGCATCCAGACCGCTGCGCCGAAGCAGCGTCTCAAAAAGTGGCGATCGGGTCACCTTGGCAATAACCCGATCATACAAGGGTACCTTAATTTCAGGAGCATTCGATTTAACGCGAATGGGAAAGCTGCTTGGGACGTTAACAAAGTAGTTCACTATTTTTGCCTGTTTTCTTGACCACTCCTTAAAGTGACGGCCAAACGCGGCAGAAGATTAGTTTACGACCACTAATAACTTGTGAACCCTGCCAGCTGTCGTACAGGCATTATTGACACAATAATAACCGAAACCAGCTCACTTTCTATCACCGATAAATAAGGGGCAGTCTGTGCGTCTAGAGCTGGAATTAATTCAGCCAGTCAATTTGTATCTGCCCACGGCTGACTTCAGACAAAATCTCAGAAAATTTGATGCGGGCGGATGCCGGAGCAGCAATGCTCATCACCACCTGCTCACCATAATGACAGTCGAGCAGCTTTATCTGAAGCTGCTCAAGGTGATGGCGAACCATTTGTTCCTGTGAATATTCGAAAACCAGAGAACCTTCCAATAAAGCAACCCGTTCGGTCAGCGGCAGCTGTTCGCAGGCGGCCTGTACCGCCGAGCTGTACGCTCTCACCAAGCCACCGGCACCCAGCCGGATTCCCCCAAAATACCGGACCACGACCGTTACAATTTCACCAATACCCTTGTGCATCAGAACGTTCAGCATCGGCTTACCCGCCGTTCCACCAGGCTCACCATCGTCGTCAAAGGCGATGGCCGTGGCTCCGGTTGGCGATCCCGCAATAAAGGCACTGCAGTGGTGATTGGCATCTGGATACCTGTGACGAATAGATTGTATAAACGTCAATGCGTCAGCCCTTGAGGGCGCATGCGCCAGATAGGTGATGAAGCGACTCTTTTTGACATCGGTTTCAACGACAACGGTCGTTGCAGGAATAGGATAGGACGCGGTCATAGAAAGCAGATAATCTCGAAAAAAACGGATTTATTCAACACGAATTCATAGCAAAGTGCCAGCATCTGTTATCAAGTGTTTTTCTGTCGCCTGTCGCCTGTCGCCTGTCGCCTGTCGCCTGTTGGTGGAAAGGTGGAAAGGTGGAAAGGTGGAAAGGTGAAAAGGGGCACCCACAGATTGTGAAAAAGAATTATGAATGTTCTTTTT
>CAMRBW010000071.1 GCA_947040555.1 uncultured Oceanospirillales bacterium
TTTCGGTGTTTCGGTGTTTCGGTGTTTCGGTGTTTCGGTGTTTCGGTGTTTCGGTGTTTCGGTCTCGGTAGGTACAAAATGGTAAAGCATAGGTAAAAGAGGTTGAATAGAGATTGAGGGCATCCCGTGCGCCGAGCTAAATCGGCAAAAGATTTAGCTCGGCGCACGGGATGCCCTTTTTCGCTTTTCGCTTTTTGTAACAGGATCACAATTATATGAAACAAAGAATGCGGAGACTATTCGGTTTCACATTGGTGGCGATTAGCGCCATAGTTTTCCCAGTGGATGTGCTTAAGATCCCTTTCGTCAATCTACAGAGTGGGATTCTGGAACGGATTCCATTACGGCCCGGTGGCGGTTTTGTGGCCGAGGCGGCCGCCTCTTCCCAACAGGTTTATCGCTGGATTGATGACGAGGGTGTCTGGCACTATTCCGACACCAAACCGGAAGATAATGCGCCGGACAGCTTTGTGATCGACCATGATTATGTGCCCGATAACGCTTCTGTCGAGGCATCAGAGCTCCCCCGCCCGCCTCGGCAAGAGGGCGGCGGGGACGCTGAGTCGCCTGGTCTACTGAAAGCGCTGGAGACACAGATACGAAGTGTTCTGGACAATGTCCGGTTGCCTGATATCGTCCCGTCGGATACCCCAGTACCGTTTACCGGTTATGGGGATGCTATCGAGCAGGCCAAGGATGTCCGCAGGCAGCTGGAAGAGAGTGAACGCGCCAAGAAAGAGCTCCTGGACAGCCTATAAGCTTCTGGACAACCGATAACTAAGGATCACTTATGAAGTATTTACAGGGCTATCCGGAACATATTCTGGAGCAGGCACAGAAACTGGTGGCTTCCGGTAAGCTGAAACCCTATCTGGCAGGACAATATGCTGCGGGGCATGAGATTCGTTCCAATACGGCGCTCTACACTTACACCCAGCAGTTGAAGAGTCGCTATCTGAAACAGTCTCGGCCGATCACAAAGGTCCTCTATGACGACAAAATCCGCGTTATGAAACACGCTCTGGGGCTTCATAGCAGAATCTCCCGCGTGCAGGGCAGCCGCTTGAAGGCCAGCAAGGATATTCGCATTGCCTCTCTGTTCAAAACGGCGCCGGCTGCATTTTTGCGGATGATTGTGGTGCATGAACTGGCCCATCTGCGGGAGCTTGACCATAACCGCAGCTTCTACCAGCTATGTACTTATATGGAACCGGATTATCATCAATTGGAGCTGGATCTGCGGCTCTATCTGACTTTGCTTGATAGTGGAGAGTCGCTGGCTGATCACTGTGCTCCAGAGTAGCCATGCTGATGGCCTGGGCTATACATCCAGAATTATTCTGGATGTGGAGTAAGAGGGTGATTTTGCTCAAAAACCGGATGTGGTGATTGCCGGGAATGCGTTTAATACGCTATTTGTCGTTTTAAATGCAGGTAACAACAGGCAGGTTTTCTGATACACACCTACCCTTGTCTGACTATCGAGCCGACCAGAGAAAACCAGACCCTGTTAGTCACACTGGCCAATCGTATTGAAGAGGTGCTCCGTGTCGAACTCGATATTATCAGTGGTGCCGCGCTGTTCTGCAGTGCATGACCTCTGAGTATGCCGTGAAACGATAGCTCTCGTCCGACGACCGTACCGGAAAATAACCGCATGTTTAAAGTCAAAAAATTCCCCAATACCTTTACCATTCTGTTCGCATTGATCGCCTTTTTTGCCGGTTTAACCTACCTGTTACCCGCCGGTCAATATCAGCGCATTATGAATGAAGCGTTGGGGCGGGAGGTACCGGTTCCCAGCTCCTATGAGGTGATTGAGTCGACGCCCTCGGGTTTTTTTGACACCCTGATGGCTCCGATTTCCGGCTTCTACGATCCGGTCAGCGGGATGATTGGTGCCATTGATGTCAGCCTGTTTGTACTGATGGTGGGCGGATTTCTGGGTATTGTTACCCGTACCGGCGCTATCGATACCGGTATCACCCGTATCATGCTGCGGTTGAAGGGGCGGGAGATCTATATGATCCCGATTCTGATGATTCTGTTTGCCCTTGGCGGTAGCACCTATGGTATGGCGGAGGAGACTCTGGCCTTCTATGGGCTGTTGATTCCGATCTTTATCCGTGCCGGTTTTGATCCGCTGGTGGCGGTGTCTGTGGTCTTTATCGGTACGGGTGTGGGCACACTGGGTTCCACCATTAATCCCTTTGCCACGGTGCTGGCGTCCAATGCCGCTAACGTCGATTTCCTCAGTGGTATCGGTCTGCGAGTGGTGATTTTGCTGATGGCTATGGCGAGCAGTATTCTGTTTGTGATGCGTTATGCCCGCAAGGTACAGAGCCATCCTGAGCGTTCGTTTCAGGCCAGTCAGCGTGACAGTTTGCGCCAGCATTTTCTGGGCGATCAGGATGACAGCAATATTAACAGTCATGTTAACACTGTTCTGACCGGTTCCCAGAAAGCCGTGCTTGTACTGTTTGTACTGACCTTTGCCATTATGATCTGCAGCGTCGCTGTTCTGGACTGGTGGATGGCAGAGATGGCGACCCTGTTTATCTTTATGGGCATTCTGTGCGGCATCGTCGGACGGCTGGACGAGGATGATATGGTCAACGCGTTTATTGCCGGTGCCGGGGACCTGATTGGCGTGGCGCTGATTGTTGGTGTAGCCCGTGGCATCGTGGTGGTTATGGAGGCGGGTAACATTACCGACACCCTCCTCTATTACGCCGAAGGGCTGGTAGCGGGCAAGAGCTCCATCCTGTTTATTAATATGGTCTACTGGATTGAGATGCTGCTCTCTTTTGTCGTCTCATCCACCTCGGGACTGGCAGTGATGAGCATGCCCATTCTGGCACCACTGAGCGATTTTTCCGGTACCGGACGGGAGCTGGTGGTGACGGCTTTTGTGAGTGGCATTGGCACCATTCTGTTTATCACCCCGACTTATGGCGTACTGATGGGGGGGCTGGCCATTGCCAGGGTTCCCTATGGCATCTGGCTCAAATTTATTGCGCCGCTGGTGGTGTTCTTTATTGTGCTGAACACTGCGCTGCTCTCTGTCGGTGCCAGTACGATGGTGGGCTGATTATCCGGAGGGTGTGAAGTCGTAAAATGGTGGGTAGTGGGTCAAACCTGCAATTCCAAATGCATGACATCGTCGTCAGATTGCTAATCAATAAGGTTGAATTTGGAGTCAATATTCATGCAAAAATGCAGGTTTGACCCACTACCTCCTTCTCTTTCGGTTACAAACCCACCGCCTGATAAGCCTCAATAATGTGGCTCACATCTTTTGCCTTTCCCTGTTGCATGCGACGATAGTGGGCCAGTGCTTTGTCCAGGTATTCGGTAACCGTTGTGGCTTGTTCATCCGTTGTCGCCTGCCATAGAGCCTCGCCAACCGGGCTCACTTTTTTGTGATTGCCAGACCGTGACGAAACCAGCATCACTTCGTAAAAACGCTGGTTCTCTTTAACCAGGAGCTCCTGTTTCAAGCCAAAATCAAGCTGGATCAATCTTTGCCGCAGGGTAAAGTGATGGTGGACAGGGCTCAACAGAAAATCAATCTCCCGGTCAGGATAATTGTTGTACAGACGCTCGATAAATCGAGTCATCAGGTCGCCACCCACCCCTGCGATGATGACCAGATGCTTCCCCTCATACCGATGCAACGGCAAGCTGGCCACATCCTGACAATGTACCGTCCAGATTGAAGGTGAATGGGGATAGAAGTGCTGGAGCTTGCTCTCAATAGCCGACATAAGCTCAGGTACAATATCGACAAAATGGATATTTTCGGCTGCCTGCCTGGCGAGAAGGGCATTGCCTAAAAGGCCATGATCACAGCAGCAATCCCAGATGTGGGTGTAGCCAGATGTGACCATCTGTGCGAGGGTGTGCAAGCGTTTGCTGAGCTTCAAGGCCAGTCCCGTTTTCGTTTTAAAAAAGGCGACATTGTAACTATTTTTTTCCTCTTTACGAACAGGATCAGCCTGATCAATCGGGGCATCGGGACAGATATATACTCAAACGATTTCAAAATGCTTAGAGTGTTCCTCTGCAGCCCTTTGATACCAAGGATGTTCTCCAGAGAAACCCCACATTTTCAAGTCCAATGGGTATATCAACGCAATGCTATATCTGTCCGTTCACGTTTATCAGGCTGCCGTGGCTCTTGTTACTAAGGCGGCCACCGTTCCGGGTGCGTTGTACTCCCTGAGGTAATCATCGAAACTGATACGGTCACTCTCTTCGAGGTGGCGCTGCTTTTCATGGGATTCAACCGCCAGCTGCCGGAACCAGACTTCCCGTTCAGGGCGTGTGGGTCTGCTTTTGAAAAAGTCCCCATGCTGTCTGGCCAGCTCACCAGAGAGTGTACGAAAGCTCTTCCCTTCCTGAAGACGAGCAAGAATTTGTGCGGAGGGTGTCAGAGACGAGTCGTCCAGTTTGCGGACTTCACTGTTCAGGCTGGTAGTGAACAGGTCGGTTTCGTTGGCATTGTCCAACAGCCTGGCCACAGGCAACATCACCTCAAAGAGTTCATAGGCCCACTCCCTGAGCGTGCGTTCACGGTTTTCATCCTGCAAACGCAGGCCGGGGCGACGGCCTTCCCGGACGCTCAGGGCAAAGTTTTCATTGCTCTGGCGGTACTGCTCCTGTGTCATTTTTGGACTCTCTTTCAAGGCGCAGGACAGCAGGAAAATATCCAGAAAACGAGCCTGGGCGGCATCCATTCCCAGCGGTAACAACGGATTGACATCCAGGTTGCGTATCTCCAGGTACTCAACGCCCCGGTCCGCCAGGGCATCGGTCGGCTTCTCACCCGGCAGGGGCACACATTTGGGACGGATGACACTGTAGAATTCGTTGTCAATCTGCAACAGGTTGTCGTTAAGCTGTCGGTACTCCCCATCCACTTTTACGCGGATCTTCTGATAATCAGAGTAGGGTGTGCTGGTAGCCTGACGCAGTGTTGCAAGGTAGCTGTCCAGGGAGTTATAGGGCGTTGGCAGACTGGCCTGAGCACTGCTGGTATAACCCAGATCACTCATCCGCAGTGAGGTGGCCCAGGGCAGGTAGAGGGTGTCGTCGTCCAGCGATTCCAGTGTTGTGATAGCTTGGCCTGCAAAAAAACTTTTGTCCATGGCGGGTGAAGCGCCAAACAGGTAGGAGAGCAGCCAGGCGTAGCGGCGGAAGTTTCTGGCCATGGCAAAGTAGCCACTGTCTTTTATTGCCTGCAATGACAGGTGTTTACTGTCGTCGGTCTCTCCCAACAGCGCCCAGAATTCATCCCCAAGAGAGAAGTTGTAGTGAATGCCTGCGATGGTTTGCATGGTTCTTCCGTACCGGTGTCCCAGCCCCTGGCGGTAGATATGTTTCATGGTGCCGGTATGGGAGGTGCCGAACCTGGCCACGGGTACGCTGCTGTCTCCCTGAAGGATGGCCGGCATACTGGCCGACCAGATCATTTCGTTATCGGGCAGTGCGTTCAGGGCGCTGGTGTGCAGTTCGGCAAGAAAGTCCAGGGCCTCCTGGGGATTGTTATAGGTCGGGGTGACAAACTCCAGCATCGCTTCCGAGTAATCGGTGGTGATATAGGGGTGGGTCAGCGCTGCTCCGAGTGCCTCCGGATGCGGTTGTTGAGACAGGTGCAGATCGGAAGTGACACGCAGCGTCTCCCGTTCAAGGCCGTGCAGGATCTCCCTGAGGTAGTGATGGTTGTTACCTTGGGATAACAGCGTAAGGCGTTGGTCGAATAATGGTGTCATGGATAAGCCCTGTATGTTTGCCCGGGAGCAAATACCGGCCGGGTATCACATCCGGCCTTGCAAGAGAAAATGTGTGTATTAATGAGTAACGGGTTCAGGCAGGCACGGTTTCTGCCTGTGGCTGCGGGTTCTGTTCTTTGTTGAACAACCCTTCCAGCATCAGGGCCAGGGCACCATCACCGACGATATTGGTGGCGGTACCAAAGCTGTCCTGCAAGGCAAAGAGAGCCAGCAGCAAGGCGACGCCGGCGGGGTCAAAGCCCAGAACTCCGACGACAATGCCCATGGACGCCATCACCGTACCACCCGGTACGCCTGGGGCGCCGATAGCGAACACACCGAACAGGGCAATAAACATCATCATGGTGCCGAACTCTGGCAGGGTGCCGTACAGCATCAGGGAGATGACCATGGCGAAGAAGGTTTCTGTCAGCACTGAGCCGGCCAGGTGAATGGTGGAACCCAGCGGGATCATAAAGTCGACCGTCTCACGGCTGAGTACCCGGGACTTCCGGGCCGAGGCCAGGGCGACCGGCATTGAGGCGGCGCTGGACATGGTGCCCACGGCGGTCAGATAAGCCGGGCCGTAGTGTTTGAGCACTTCCCAGGGATTTTTCCCGGAAATAACACCCGCAATGGTATACAGCACCGCCAGCCAGACAGCCTGCCCCAGCAGTACCAGTACGACCACTTTCAGGAAGACCGGTAGTTGTTCGGTCAAGGTGCCCTGCCAGGCCAGACCGGCAAAGGTTGTAGCAATAAACAGGGGCAGCATCGGAATGATCATCGTCCTGATCACCATCATCATGATGCCTTCAAACTCGTTCAGGGCCTTGTTGAAGGCGGTGGCCTGTGTGCCCAGGACGGTAATGCCGAGAATGATAGCCGTCACCAGTGCGGTCATGACCGACATCAGCGGCGGGATATCCAGTTTGAACGCCGCATCAGGAAGCGCCTTTAAACTCTCTACAACCGTTGGCACAGCGAGGTGGGGAATAATCATCTCTCCGGCAAAATAGGCCATGGTCGCTGCACCGAAGGCGGATAGATAGGAAAGAGTAATACCCGCCCCCAGCATTTTACTGGCATTGGTACGCAGTCGTGTAATTGCCGGTGCGACAGAGGAGATGATCACCAGCGGAATGGTGAAAAATATAAACTGGCCCAGCACATGTTTAACAGAGCCGATCAAAGCCATGATCGGGTCATTGGCTAGCAGTCCGGTCACAATACCAACCACGATACCGATCATGAGCTTGCTGATCAGGCCCCAGTCCTGCTTTTTGCGTATTTTGTTCATAATTTTTTCCTTACTTCCCGACGAGGGGAGTGCCTGAAAATAATGTCGTTGCAGATAAGACGGACGGCGCAGAAAAAAGACGCAAAAAATTTTGCGTGATTTGCAAAATCAGAACAGGAATGTTTATACCTATTGGACTTGAAGATGTGGAGTTTCTCTGGAGAACATCCTTGGTATCAAAGGGATGCAGAGGAAAACTCTAAACATTTTGAATGTCGTTTGAGTATAATTGCGCCCGACTGTTAATGTCAGTCTGAATATCACTTGGAATGCAACCGGAGCTGTTATGGAAACTCACTGGCAAACCCATAAAACACGAGTAAGACGTTATATCTCAAAGCAGGTAGAAGACAGTGCCGCCGTGGACGACATCCTGCAGGATGTTTATCTCAAGGCGCACACCGGTCGGCATACGCTGAAGTCAGAAGAGGGCATGGGCGCATGGCTGTATCGTATTGCCCACAATGCCATCATGGACCATTTTCGAAAACACAGGTCATGGGATGATCTACCCGATGATCTGGAAGCGCCGGTTGAAGATGAAGCGGTGTTGGCTTACCAGGAGCTGGCAAAGTGTCTGACACCGCTTATGAATATGTTACCGGAAAAGTATCGTCTGCCTCTGCAAATGGCGGAACTGGAGGGTATGAGTCAGAAACAGGTGGCGGAGCAGCTGGGGCTCTCTTTAACCGCAGCAAAAAGCCGGATACAGCGTGCGCGGGTTATGCTGCGGGAGCGCTTTAACGAGCAATGTCATTTTGAGGTGAGCCAGGGGGGGATCGATTTTTGGCCGAAAGATAAGGACAGTTCCTGCGGTCGTTGATATTCCGAAATTTTTACAGGCAATAACAATAATTTTGCGTCCTTTTTAACACGCCAGCGTCTCTATAGTGATCGAGACCGGCAATGGCTGCCGGTTGCCTGTATTCGCTATAGAGATTGCTTATGTTCACTCACTATCAACGCCTGCTACCTCCCTCCCCGGACGCTTGTCAGCGCCACCCGCTGATAAGCGTGGAGGTTCTTCGCCTGTGACTCTGTTATGGAAAATGCGCTTTATCCTGAGAGCATACTGGAAGCAGTACCTGCTCGCATTTCTGGGTTTGCAAACGGTGGCTGTTCTTAACCAGGTGCCGCCCTGGTTGATCGGCTGGGTAGTGGATGAGATCACCACAGACAGCCTGTTCGGTGAAGAGTTGGTGACGATCCTGACCGGTATTCTGGTCTCGGCTGTTGCGATTTACGGGTTGCGTTATCTCTGGCGATCCCTGCTCTATGGTGCCTCTGTGGATATTGTCCGGGAGCAGCGTGATCAGCTGTTCGTGCACCTGACCCGCATGTCCCCCGCCTTTTACCAGAAGCATACGGCAGGGGATCTGATGGCCCATGCCACCAATGATCTTAATGCCGTTGAAGCCTGCGTCGGCGATGGCATCATGACGCTGGTGGACGCTTTTATTGCCGGTCTGACGGTACTGGCGGCGATGGTCGTTCTGGTCAGTGGCGAGCTGACCCTGATGATTCTTGTCCCATTCCCGGTGCTGGCCTGGGCCACCAGTCGTTATGGCACCCTGATGCATGAGCACTTCGGCACCGCCCAGGCCAGTTTCTCATCCCTGAACGAAGAGGCCCGTGAAACCGTAGCCGGCATCCGTGCCGTCCGTGCGCACCAGCTGAACGAACGACAGCAACAGCGTTTTGACCGTCAGTCACGGGATACGGTGGCTGCCAACCGTAAGGTCGGGCGTGTTGATGCCCTGTTTATCCCCAGTGTGCATGTTTTCTTTGGGCTGGCCTTCGTCATTGCCCTGTTGGGTGGTACCTGGTTCATCCAGGAAGGGGAGATGACCATTGGCATGTTGACGACATTTACCCTCTATCTGGGACAGTTACTCGGTCCAATGATGCAGTTGGGCTGGCAGTTCAGTATCTTCCAGCGCGGCAGTGCTTCCTGGAAGCGTCTTGAACACTTGCTGGCCCAGACCCCGGATGTGGCCGACAGGCCGGAGGCTGTTGATGCACCGGATAACCATGATCTGCAGTTTGCCATCAGCCGTTTTGCCTATCCGGGCGATGAAAGACCGATTCTGGAAGATATCCATTTCACGGCCCGCGCCGGTGACTTTATCGGTATCACCGGTCGGACCGGCAGCGGCAAAAGCAGTCTGTTCCGTATTCTGCTGCGGGAGTTTGATCTTCCGGAAGGGTCGGCTGTAACTCTGGGTGATGTTGCTGTTGACAGGATCAAACTGCACACCCTGAGAAAACAGCTGGCCTGGGTGCCCCAGATGCCGATGCTGTTCTCCGGCTCTATTGCCAGCAATATTGCGCTGTATAAACCGAACGCCACTCCTGCTGAGATTGAGCAGGCCGCGCGCCTGGCGGCTATTCACGATGAGATTATGGCTTTCAACGACGGCTACGGCACGGAGCTTGGGGAACAGGGCACCAATCTCTCCGGTGGTCAGAAACAGCGGATCGCTTTTGCCAGAGCACTGCTGGCAGATGCTCCGATTCTGTTACTGGACGACGCTTTTAGTGCACTGGATATGAAAACCGAAGCCACCATCCTGAAAAACATCGCCCGTTTCCACGGGAGCAAGACGGTGCTGCTGGTGACCCAGCGACTGCCGGAGCTGATCAAGGCTGACCATATTCTGGTCGTTGAGGATGGCCGGATCATGGAACAGGGTAACCATAGAAATCTGATGGGGCGGGAGGGCTGGTATGCCCGTATCTTCCGTCAGCAGGCCCGCACTGTAGAGCTGCAGGCACTGGTGGCAGAGACAAACGACAATGACATTTTGCAGGGAATCAACCCATGAACAGTTTTTCCCGCTACCGGGGGTTGGGTCGACTGCTAGCTTACAGTGCCCCCTACACCCGTAGTTTTGTAACCGCTTTTGCCTTACTGGTAGTGGCCACCGCTTTTGAGATGGCCTCGCCCTGGGTGATGAAAACCATCCTGGATAACTATATCGGTGCCGGTAACCATGACATGACGCCGCTGGCCTGGCTCGGTCTGGCTCTGACCATGACTTATCTTGGTGCCGCAGTGTTCCAGTACTTCCAGTCCGTCATATTTAACGACAATGCCCTGGACGTGATCCACGACATTCGCCAGCAGGTGTTTACCCACCTGCTGACGCTGCCTGTGCGCTATTTCGACAGTGAGCCGACCGGTCGTCTGGTCTCCCGGCTGACCAATGACTCTGAAGTGTTGAGACAGATGTATGTGGGAGTTCTGCCCGCCATCCTGCGGGGGGCCATGAAGCTGGTCGGTATCTTTGTCGCTTTGGCTTTGCTGGACTTCGGCTTGATGCTGCTAATGCTGTTTATCGTGCCGGTGCTCCTGTGGAGTATGCACATGTACCAAAAGCTCAGCCATCCGGTGGTTCATGGTATCCGTGGCCATCTGGCAGATATCAACACCTCCCTGAGTGAATCGCTGCAGGGAATGCGCATTATTCAGGCGACAAACGGTGAACAGAAACTCTGCGAAACATTTGCTGAAAAGAACAGTGAGTGGAGCGCCCTGCGCCGCAAAGAGATTAACGTCAACAGTCTGTTATTGCTGCCCTTTGGCAATCTGGTACAAACGGTGGCCCTGGCGGGCATCGTCGCATGGTTTGGCTGGAAGGCCGGCTATACCGTCGTGGAAGCGGGTACCATCTATGCGTTTATCAACTATCTGGCCCGCTTCTTTGAACCCTTCCGCCAGATCACCATGCAGCTGGGTAACCTGCAGCAGGCGCTGGTGGCCTCCGAACGAGTGTTTGCTGTTCTTGATGAAGCGCCGGAGCTCCACACCTCGGCAAACAATGATATTTCCGTCGATGCCGGCAAGCTGGAATTTCGCGATGTGACCCTGAGTTATGACGGGCAACACAAGGCACTGGACGGTGTCAGCTTCAGCGCAGAGCCCGGGCAGTTTATCGCCATTGTTGGTCACAGCGGCAGCGGAAAAAGTTCGATCATTAACCTGCTAATGCGCTTTTACCCCTGTCAGCAGGGGGAGATTCTGGTCGATGGTCAGCCGCTTGGGGGGATGGATGAAGATCGCTTGCGGCAAGGTATGGGGCTGGTGTTTCAGGAGCCGTTTATCTTTACCGGAACACTGTCGGAAAATATTAGCCTGGGCAACCCGGCCATCAGTCCGGAGTCTGCCCGCCTGGCGGCAGAGAAAGTCCATGCGGACCGGTTCATCCAGCGTCTGCCGGAGCAGTATGAACATGTACCGGGCGCAACGGGACAATCCCTCTCGACCGGTGAACGACAGTTGCTCTCTTTTGCCCGAACCGTAGCCCAGAATCCCCGGATTCTACTGCTCGATGAAGCCACAGCCAATATTGACGGGGAGACCGAGCAGGCGATCAAGGAAGCGCTGATTACACTGCGGGAAGGGCGGACAACCATTGCCATCGCCCATCGCCTCTCAACGATTCAGGACGCCGACCAAATACTGGTGATGGACAATGGTCGTATAACCCAGAGAGGAACGCACCAGGAGCTGCTTCAGCAAGACGGCCACTACCGGGAGCTCTACCTCTCCCAGCAGGTGGAAGAGCAGCTTCATGCCCTCTGATCAGAAGCATGCTTTTTGACCAGAAAATGGTGTCACCCATTAACCTTTGTTTTCTATTGTACGGATGGACTACCCATGACTTTGATTCCACACAGCCACCGGCCCGTTATCGAAGAGGCTATCGAGTGGGCGCTGCTCCACGGATTCTCCCTGAAAGCTGTACCGGGAGCTGCTATCCATTGTGCCTTCAGTCTGGCACCAACACTGATTGAGCAGGCACGTTTTGACAGCCTGAAACAGGCGGCGCCTGTTTTTGGCAAGTTGATCCATGGGGTCTCGGAGGACTATGAGTTTTTGACGCAGTCGATGGCTGCAATCGCCGGGGCTGATGCTTTTTTTGCCCAGCTGGTCGCTTTGTATCAACAGATACACAGTCAGCCAGCATTGCGTTTGCCCCTGCTGTTTATGCGCTCTGACTTTATGGACGACAGTGGGCTGGGGCCACGGATTATTGAGTTCAACGGTATTGCTGCGGGTATGGGCCCGTTTGGTCAGCGGGCCCATGAGCTGCACCGTTATCTGCAGCAGAAAGCCCCCGAGGTTTTCCGGCACTGGTCGCCAGCCGATCAGCTGCAGTTGATTGATAATCCGGCTATTGCACAGCTGTCTGCAGCCTTGGCCAGTGCCGCTTTCCGAATCCATGGTGAATTCAATGACAGCGAGCAGCCACTCTTCATCATGGTGGTGCAGGAGCATGAGGATAATGTCTTTGATCAGCATCTGCTGGAAGAGGGGATTGAGGCGCTGGGAGTGCGTACGGTGCGCAGAACCTTCCGGCAGTTGCATGAGCAGCTGAAAAGCGGCGACAACGGACGTCTGCTGTTGGAAGGTTATGGCGGCGTGGACTGCATCTACCTGCGGGCCGGTTACCAGCATACGGACTATCTCGCCCATGACCTGATTGAGTCCGCCTGCTGTGAAACCCTGATCCAGACCCGGGCATTTATGGAACGACACCGGGTGGCTATCAATGCCACGGTCGGTCAGCAACTGGCGACGTGCAAACGGGTACAGATGATCCTGACCACTATGGAGGCTTCTGAGCTGACCCGGTTTGGCCTGTCACAGGACGAGGCCGAGTTGGCGAAGATCTATCTGGGTGATATGCGTCCCGTGACCGAAGAGAGTGTTTCGTGGTTCCGTTCACAGGAGAGCGGAGACTGGGTACTGAAAAACCAGGGCGAAGGGGGCGGACACTGTGTCTTTGATCAGGATATCCAGCCCCGTCTGGAGAGTCTGCAGCCAGAGGAGTACAGCGCCTGGGCCGTGATGCGGCGTTTGCGCCCGGCTCATCGCCCCCGTCCGGCTCTGCTGGTGCGCAAGGGAGAGCCGATGATCGTCGATGATTTGATCAGCGAACTGGGTATTTTTACTGTGCATGTTGGCGGTGAGCCAGCCACGGATGAGAATGGCTACGCCGGTTACCTGATCCGCAGCAAGCCCGCAACAGTTGCTGAGGGCGGGGTCCATAGTGGTATGGGGGCGGCAGATTCTCTGGCCAGTTATGACGCTCCAGACGAGCGAGACAATATCGTTTAACCGGAACTGCGCCATTGATCTGCCGGTGAGCCGGCAGATCAATCTGATGGAACATAAGGAGATCCAGGAGGAGATCAAGGGAGATCAAGGACATCCATAAAATGTAGACTTCATCACACTCGACCTCACCATCAAGCACCACTTCCGGACGCTTGTGGGGAAGGTTGACTTTTTGTTTACGCTGAATTGTGCAACACAACCGTTCGGTTTACATGCCCTGACCCAAATGCTGCTGCAGCGCGAAGCCGATAGTCTCATCAGAAAGGGTTTCTTCCTCAAATACAGGGATAGACAGTTGCTGTAGTTTTTCCTCTACGTCATGGGCTGACGCCGAGAAAAACAGTGTGGGCAGGTGGCTGTAGCTGCCGGTGATGGTTTGTCCGCGTTGAGCCAAAAATTGGCGGGTTTGGGCAAATATACGCTTTTGTACCTCACTGATCTTTGTCAGAGATGAGGCTTTGACAGTCAATGGCGGGAACCAGTCGGTATGAGCGGGTTCTGTTGCAAAATTTGGAGTGAATGAAAAGTCAACGCTTCCCAGAGACAATTACCCTGCCAGGGAGTAGAAATACTCCCACGGCGCTATTGACCCCGAACCTGGATATTGCCCTTTTCTCAACCTATGAGAAAACTCAATACCGGCCCGTGTCGTTCGAGCAGAATAGCAGGCGTTGAACGGCATCATTGGCCGGGTCAACCGTTTCACAAACCGGTGCTCTTGTTCGACGATATTGTTCAAATATTTGCTCTGATAAATCGTGATTTTTGGTACTTCATCCGGCAAAGGCCAGTGATTAGACTCAACGGGGGGGAATGCCTTTCGCAAAAGCACACTAGCCTCAATTAACTCGTCTTTGTTAACACAAGCATCAAAATGACCGCGCATGACTTGATCCGCAAACGAAAAGAAAAACTGTCTCGACTCCTGAGGACCACTATACCCCTTAAGCTCAAGGGACTCTATGGAATTACATCCTTCATGGAAATGATAAAACAGAAGCAGTTCCATCGCTTTAATGAAGCGCGGATGTTTGTTGTTCAATAACTCCACTTTTTTAAGTACCTTCTGAGTGATTCCTTCTTCCTCCATGGATAAGTTATTTTCTTCCATCAGGTACTCAGACCGAATACTCTCAGCATGGATAAAATCGTGTACAAAGAAAAAATTTGGAGACATCAATATGCCATCATGAAAGGCTGCCGGCACCGCTAAGAGACCTGCTGGCAGGATCCTGAACATTGACGCCGCAATAAAAAAATTACAATCAAGTGAGTCAAAGCAGGGCCATATAAACGAATGCGGCTTATCAGCCAGCAGTACAGAACAAATTTCCTTGATGTCTATCATCTTAATAAAAAACCCAATGACACTGCGTTCAAGGTCTGGTTCACAGCTATTTCTTCTCTTAAATTCTTTAATAAAGTCGTTTCCAAAATCCTCAAACTTCATGGTAAACAGATAGTTTACCCATGTCTTTTTTAGTTCATCAGGAACGTTTTGAAAGTCAGGGTAATACACTATCGTTGTCAACTCTCCAAATATAAAAGCCATTAAAATGGAATCCTTATAACTGACAGGCTCATTCTCTTCCCCTAATACCTGATCAACTTGCCCAAGAAAATTATCTATTTCACCTCCCCATTCCTGCTCATATTGTTTTTTCAGCGAAGTGATAACCTTTTTAATATTTTCAAGACAAACCCGCAACTCAACACACTTGAACTGCTCAATACCTTCTTCAAAAAAGCGTTGCTGGAGTGCATACACTGCGGTTCTTTTTTCCTGATGAGTTGAAGCTTGCTTAATATTTTCAAACAAGGGATCTTTCTGTAAATTCAGTCGATCTGCTTCTGTTGTCCACCGGCTCAGATCATCCACCGTACACTTTTTTTCTATCAGCTTATTTTTCAGACTTTCCTCATAATAATCACAGGCAGTTCTCCCACTATCTATAAGCCGAAACTTCTCTGCCAGCGTTTTCCTGAATATTTCTTCCCATGGTTGTCCCGTATGGTGCGTAAGCACTAATGGCCTATCGAACTCTCTCCTTATCTGGGCTACTATCCCTTGCTGTGAGGATCTGGCGTGTGCTTTTGTTTCCTTGGGGAGTTGTGGCCACGCACATTCCTGCCGCCTTGGGCTTTTCCAGTTAAGCCAGACTGCCTCACTGACGGAGATCTTTGATTGGTGCCTGTTGGTTTACCTACCGATTGCAGCATTGGTTTTCCTCCTGTATCTCGCATGTTTTTAATGTCCGTGTCGCTGAGGGCTGGAGCCATAAGTATCGGCTTGCCCTTCCCGGCAATCACCGCTGAGGGAAACATGACCAAGATTATGGTCAGCACATGAGCAACGTGAAGATGGTTGTTTTCAGTACGCATTTCCTTCCCGATAAATCAGTGGACATCACATATCAGAAAAAGTTTTCATGCACCCTGCAATGGTTTTGTAACACTGACTTTTGTGCAAGGTGCGATAACACTGTAGATGGCCTTCGCTCACAGGCTAACAAAAACGCAAATACAACGCCCGGCCAACAAAAGCTGAGACCGGGCGTTGTCACTTTTTACCAACAGAATGTCTTTACAGACAGACCGTTAGATCATTTAAACGGCAAGCGCCTGATACCAGATTTCCGCCTGGCCTTCACCAACAACCAGGTGAACAACGTTCTGGCCGTCGATCACGCTGGCGTTAATGCCAGCGCTCTTCAGGGCTTCCTGATCCAGTACGGCCAGGTCAACCAGTTCGATACGAACACGGCTGATAGCACAGCACTCGGCAGAGGGAGATCAAGGACATCCAGTGCGCCGAGCTAAATCGGCAAAAGATGGCACTGGGCTTACACTATGCGCTCAGCGAAATAAAGCGCAAGGAACCCTTGCCATATCACGACAGTCACTGTTC
>CAMRBW010000072.1 GCA_947040555.1 uncultured Oceanospirillales bacterium
TTTTTGCTTTGGTATGTAGACGCATCAGCCCTGACGATCCTGCTTCTGCACCTTCAACGGCGATTCTGTCGGCTCAGGTTTTAATGAACAGTATTGGTTTTATATTCCACGCACGACGGTCTTGAAACCCGAGCGGTATTACTTATTGAGCACGGTCGACTGTCGCGATCAATAAACCTTTGGCTCATAGTCAAGCTCGGGGCAATGCCAATAACCGCTCGTTATTGCGCCCAGCCTGGCAGCATCGCCCTGTAGCGAAAAGTGAGGTCGAAAATAGGAGCCCCAGAAATGAATAGTGGCCGTGGTCGGTCGAACCACATCAAAGTACCAGCAATACTCAAAAAAGAGCGCTACGACCCTGACCCTGAGATGTGAGTACACAGGCAACGTGCCCTTCCAGATACCACCCGCCCCGTAGCCACCTAAATGCCGGAAGTTACTGCCCTCAGAATCATAGGCTTCGACCGCAGCCAGGAATGCGGTACCGGCAATAAAATGTACAGACAACTCGGCGTTCTCATCTCCTTCACTCCCAATCTCTTCAGCCGGTGGCGGTATTTCAGGAATACCAGAACCAGCCCCGCCCAGTAAAAGTGAAATGAGTACAAGGATAAGTGCGGAAAAATAATAAACAAAGGGCTTCATGCTGATAGCCTCGGGAAATGAGGAACGACTGAGGGGATAGAAAATCCTCAATAACTCTTGCGCAAAGCTGCGAAGACCAACTGACTTCTGCCCAGAGTATAGCTTGGCCTGATAGGCCACGCTTCTGCGGGCAGTCATGGGGAGAAGTCAAGCAGGGCTTACGCACCAGTCAGAATGAATGACTCCAGAAGCGTTTCCAGGTATTTATTGCTCCATCCAGCCTTCTTGCGTTTGCCTTTAATGCTGCGCATGCAGGTCGTGTCCTTTTGCAGGATATTCAGGGCAATGCGCCGGAGTGTAGAGAGATTTTTCGCACCATTTTCGTTCTTTGTCTGGCAGGCATCTTCGGAGAACGCAATGTCCAGCATCCAGTGCAAGTTATTCTCAACTTCCCAATGCATTCGAGTGGCGGACAGCATATCCTTGGCACTCATCTCCTTGCTGCAGATGTAAAAACGAAGGAGCCTGTAAATAATTCTGCGAAAGAAAAAGGACATCCACTTTTTGGGTGCCATTTTTCCTGACATTTTTCCTGGATGTCCCTTTCTTACTTCTTTTCTCCCTTGAACGCTTTGTTATGTACGTGCTTTTTCACACCTGATAAAAATAAAGTTGGGATTATTCTTCAAGTGATTATAAGTTGACTCGGAAATATGTTTGGGAACACTCAAAATCCGCAAATGGGTGATGAGTTGATAAAACCATATAGCCGCCTGGCTTCAATACCCGGTGTACCTCTTCGAAAACAGGCACTAAATCCTCAACGTAATGCAGTACCAGGGAACAAACAATACATCAGCACTGTTATCAGATTCAGCAGGTAAACCTTTCGAAATATCCTGGGCATAGGCACTAATTTGATTACCAAAAGTATCTTTAACCAGAGCAATCATTTCTTCTGATATATCCGTGCATGTTAGATGATTTACTGATTCCTTCATAAACCATTCAGCATACACACCAGAACCACATCCGATATCAATGACATCTTTTCCTTCAACATTATCCAATAAAGCTAATGTCTATGGACGCTCCAGGAATGCATTATAAATATTATCTTTTACAATTTCAGCATACTTAGCTGCATGTTTTGTATACATTTCAGACATTAAACTCACCTGCCGAAGTAAAATTGGAGAGAAGGTCATAACGACTACCTTAAGGTCACCGAAGGCGTACTTTTATATGCACTTGTTATGAGAATTAATGGCGCAATCTTCCATGAACTATCAATCTGACCTCTGAAAGTTGGGATGGCGCTGTCTTGCGAAGGGATTTTACCGACATTCAGCGGCGCTTTGTAGTAGCGCCACGGTAATAAAAGAAAGGATTTATACCTGCCCGCTGGGTCAGCATAGTAATGATTTGAAAGGTGGCTCCACGGAGTTTGCCAGGAGCCACTATTTTTACCGGACTTTTTACCGGACTTTTTACCGGACTTTTTACCGGACAGTCACTCAGCTTTACCGGACAGTCACTCAGGGTAACCTGAATGTGTCATTGCGCCGGTCAGATAAACCGGGCTTCTTTCACTATTCACTGTTGCTGTCAGGACCTGTTGCAAATGGTGCAGTTCGTTATCTGACAATCCGGAGTTTCCATCAATAACAAGCGCATAGTGGTAGTCCGGTGCATCATACCTATTGTCTGAATCATCCCAGACCAGTACGAGATGGCCAGCCCCCTCCTGCTTTTGCGGATCGGTAATCAGAGCCACTTCACTCCTTATATGACTGAGCACAGGATTCTCTGTCAGATCGGTGAATATGCCCTGATCGGTAATCACGGAAAGTCCTGCGATATCAAAATGCCTGGGAATATAAATTTCTGTCGGGGCATCACTGTTACACCCTCTCCAGACCAGGAACGCGAATTTATGATTTCGTAAAAACTCCCGGTCGTGCTGCTGATTGGGAAGGTTGGCCCGAATCGCATGGTAAGCCATGACCTTTCCCGTTTCATCGGGAACCTGCCCTCCATAGGCAAAATGCATAAGTTGCCCCTGAATGGCCCGGGGATAAGCGCGCTCGATCAGATTTTGCCGGACGTTGTAACCCCTGCCATAGTCGCGAATAACCGAGAAGTTCTCATTATTCCAGGCATCTTTTTCTGTCTTCAGATTGTTCGGATTACCGTTCTGATATTCATGGTGGTTGTTGTAATAGATATCCCACTGCCACTGGGCACCACTCACCAAAGGCGTATAAAAATCGACATAACGATCTTTACCATGGGTGCGATCCGAAGACTCCATAGCCTGATAAATGGCATTGACGATTCGTTCGGTATCCGTGTGCCCACTGCCGTCCAGCCACATACCAAACTCGGAAGTGAACACCGGTAGATCAAGAAACCGGGCTTCATTCCGGATCACATCCATATTTGGAAAATAGGCTCCATTACGGGCAACCGAGAAATCTCCTGTGCCCATGCGAGCCTGATCATAGAAGTGCGGCGTAAAAACAAAGCCAGCACCGGGTTTATCATCGAGATAATGGCCTCCCGTTGCCGGGGCCGTGAAGCCCGCAATGGAATTCCAGAACACCATAGGCTCAGCAAAGACCGGCTTATCTGTAATTCCCCTGGCATCCAGTTCAGCCCGCACTCTTTGGTAAAATGGCCAGAGCAACTGGTTGTCAAACTCCTTATACGACATCTGACCAACGCCACCATCAAAGGGCTCATTCAGAGGCTCAAACCCGAGAATATGAGCAAACTCATCAGCACTCAAATGCTCTTTAATGTATTTCGCCACCTGACCAATTTGCCAGACAAAGGCAGTCTGAACATAAGTCAGATCACTGGTAAGGTCATGGCCGTCGGTTGTGCTTCGCAGCAGAAACTGTTGACCCGCATTGCGGTTTGAACACTCCCGCAGTTTCAGATTGCCACCTTTGTTTGTCACACATTTATTGAAATCAAGGGCGCTGTGCAGCCTCCCCTGCCGATCGACAATGAATTGCTGGGCTTTACTGCCGTTGCAGTGGTATACCTGAATATCCGTGTTATACCTAGTCCTTGCACCTGCCACATCCAGACACTTATTTTTACTTTTTACCGAATGCAGAGTGCCATCAGTTCTGTACAGCCACTGCTGATGGGTCTGATCATTACAATACCAGGAGATTACTGATGTGAGGTCGCTGGTATTGCCGCCGGTAATGTCTGCACACTTATTACTGGCCGGGATGTAGAGTTCAGCAGCTTCCAGATTCTTATCCAGAATCCAGTGGTCATACCAGAAAGACTTCATAGCATTGCGTACTGCCGGATCAGAAAGCTGATGGGCAGACCAGGCTACCCAGCAAGGAATACCACAGTCGTCTTTGCCATTGACCGGTGCAACGGCCCAGCTCGGTGCGCCATTACCGGTATTCCTTGAGGTTTTCGTAAAGGTGTGACGACTGAAGAGATCGGAATGGTAATCCACCAGAACGTAAAACCCGTTGCGGATTGCTTCTTTCATGCAGGCAATGGCAGTGTTCAGGTAGGTGTAGTCTATTGTGTCCGGTGCGGTATGGATGCCTTCCCAGGCAACGGTATAGCGCACCATGTTGCAGCCAACCTTCTGGCCTAACGTATCAAAACCTGATTGGGCATCAGCGACACTGGCAAAAGGCTGAAAACCGTGCTCTGCCAGCTTCACTTCTCCGGAAACATTAAAGCCCCGCAGGCTTACTTCCCTGCCGGCCCCATCAACAAAGACTTTATCATTTTGGCCTTTATAGTTTTTATTGCGGACTGACAGTTGTCTGACTGATGCGGTAGCGGGGGGAATCTGATGGAAATACTGCTGGAATCCTTTTTCCGTCGTTCTGAGTGATGACTTGATATCACTGACCCCATGGACGATTGATGAGCACAGGACAAAAGAAGCAAATAAAAGAGAGGCGGCGAAGGGGGGAACCATAATGGTCTCCTTTCAATGACTGGCCCAGTCCCATCACAAGGCAGTGTTCATGTATTGGTCCAGGGATTTTTAAACTGTCATGGGCTGGTAAGAAGGACTGGTCCTTCTCAATTTTTAACGTGGGGAAGAGTATAGTGGAGTCACCGGAGAGGTCCTGATCTGCTTATTTGAAGCGGATGTTACTCCTGATGACTGAACAGCCAAAAAGCAGGCCGGAATCCACTATTCGGGCTATCTTCTCCCAGGGGAAAATGGGTGAAGACAAGCCGTATGAAGAGACGCACATTCCTGACTACGATGGGTGCCCTGGCGATTATGCCGGCAGGGACGAAATCCGTTGATAAACCGGCAGCAGACGGCTGGCAGAACTGGTCAAAATCCTTGCCGCCGCAAAAGGCTAAAATCATCGTGCCGAAAAATGCTACCGCATTGGCGACGCTTATTCAGACCACGAAGGGTGGGGTGCGTCCGGTGGGTGCCGGCCATAGCTGGAGCAGTCTGGTGCCGTGCAACGGGGCGATCGTCAGGCTCGATAATTTTGACGGCGTTGACCAGATTAATGCGACAGAAAAAACCGCATGGCTGGGCGCTGGTGCCCGGCTCAGGGATTTGTCGCCGCAACTGACCAGACAGGGGGCTCGCCTTTTCTAATCTGGGTGATATTGACGTGCAGACTTTGGCCGGGGCGATCAGTACTGCGACCCATGGCACGGGCCGTAATTTGCCGTGTCTGTCGGCGGAAATTCGCGGCGTGCGGATGATTACCGGCACGGGTGCAGAAATGAAAATCAGTACCGATGAACATGCCGACCTCCTGCCCGCTGTGCAAGTGGCGCTGGGCACGCTGGGTGTATTGACCGGGATAAAAATGCAGCTGATCGACCGCCATAAACTGCATCGCCGCGTCTGGTTTGCGCCTTATGATGAGGTTTTGGCCAATGCCAAACGACTATGGGCCGATAATCGCAATTACGAATTTTTCTATTTGCCGTTTTCCAATACCGCCATGTGCATCACTCATAATCTGACCGAGGCGGCCTGCACGCCGGCGTGGCGGGCGTCCGCATTGGGGTAAACTTAATCGCGTCGGTGGTCAGGATATGCGGGGCATCTATCCACAGTTTGAGGCCTTTGCTAAATTGCGCGCAGAGCTGGATCCTGAGGGGCGCTTGCTCAACCCTTATTTATGCGATGTGTTTGCGGGCGGTTAACGGTCATAGATCCGTTTGAGCACCAACGGTCTGAGGCACTTTTGTGTGTGGGAATTGATTTCCCTCGGTGCCACGGCAAACCAGTAAACCGTGGTCATATATGCCCTTCACTGTTCCCACTGTTCCTGAGTTCCATTAATCAAAAGAGGGCTTGTTATCTCCCTGCCGGACAGAGGATAAGCAGTGGATCAACCAAAACAGGCCGTAACGATCTTTGCCATTGTGGGGGTGGCAAGAGATTCAAGAAATGCTGCATGCTGTGAAAGCGGAACAGTACGCAAATAGTATTCACAGAAGCAAAGATCTGAAGTTTTTTTCTCTTGCGATAGCGCAACCGACCGCAACTTTGAGTAAGATACCCATAGCCTGCGAAAGTTGATTGTTTACAATGGCGGCACGTTAAAAGTGTGTTTTGAGTTTATGCAAAGATTTGATGTATCGGACGTAGTCGTTCGTTCTGTTCTTCATAAATAATAGCGTCTCTTTTTGCTCAACCGCCTTGCCTGCAAGGCACCATTATTTTTGATTAATAGGATGACAACATGTCTACTACTACCGGTACTGTTAAGTGGTTTAACGACGAGAAAGGTTTTGGCTTCATTGCTCAGGAAAACGGTGGTCCTGACGTGTTTGCCCACTTCCGTCAGATCAAGAGCGACGGCTTCCGTTCCCTGGCTGAAGGCCAGCAGGTTCGCTTCGTCGTGACTCAGGGCCAGAAAGGTCCTCAGGCTGAAGATATCGAAGTGATCTAAGGCGACAGCCTTTCGTTACTTTTCACCTTCGGGTGAGTAAAAGGCAGCACTTAACGGTGCTGCCTTTTTTGTTGGGCGGAAATGACTGTTGACGGTGCCTGACCATTTTTGGTCGGGCAAGCACCACAAAGTCGTCAAGGGCCTCAATCCCGTTACCCTTTATTACACAGATCCCTTTGCCGGCACTTTTGGGCGCGTTCAAAAAACCCTTTCCCTGGGTCTTAAGATGGCCCTTGGTGTGGGATGTGTAGCGCTGGTGTCTGCCAGCATTCCCCCTGTGGCTGCTCCTCTGAAAACTGTCCGAAATATTGATATCGTTAACTGATCTGGTACCTGGCTATAAAAAACGGCTGCGGTCTTCTTTTTCAGGATGAGGAAAATGATCTCAGCCGTTTTTTATAGCTACCATTTCATACCTAAACTCAGCATTTGAAAATCCAGACCTTCGTTCTGAGGGTGAAGGCCGGCATTGGAGTAATGGAACCAGCCATAGGCGACCTCGTAGTTCTTTTGAGCACCAAACTGGATGCCGACCATGGCACGAGTCTCGAACTGGGTGTGTCCGCCCATATTAATGGGCGATTTCAGTTTCTTTTCTATATTCTTTTTAGATTGATAACTGACACCCACACCGAAATCAAGAAAAGGGGCAATGGCACTTTCCGATTGGTAAGAGAGACGAAAAACCGGTGCGAAACCGACCTGCCACGCTTTTTTTGCGCCATTGGGGCTAGGTTTGTCTTTGGCGGAAAGATGGCTTTTCCACTGGCTGTAGCCAAGGTCAAAATAACCATCCAGTTTCCAGTTGGGATGGCTGATAAAATCCCTGTTCCAATCCCAACGCAGAGCAATGCGGGCATTGGTAAGATCTGCTTTATTGGGGATGTACTTTCCCCCTGTCACGAAGATGCCGTCCGGTGCGATATCAAAACTATAAGCTTTAAATGGCATCGCTCCCAAAAATACAGAAAGCGCTACGCCAGACCACTTGATTTCAGACCACTTGATTCCAGAAGAATTAATACAAGACGATTTTATTCTAATTTTTTTAGCCATTGCCTATTCCCTGAGGTTGTTGTACGTCATGAATAAGGAATATCACCTTAGGATGATATGTTGTCACTAATGGTTAAAATGTTTGTAATTTATTATTCTTATATGCACTGTTTTTTAAACTTCATGACTAAGACTATATATCATTCATTTTAAAATAACAGCCCACCATTAACGACAACATGACAACGACAACAGGATTACCCGAGTCTGATATTGAATACAATAACGTTCATACGGCGGCTTCTATCTGATTACACTTGAGCTCCGGAATGGCAAAAATTTTGGCGTGGCTTGTTTGAATATGTCGCTGGTCAAAATGCTGCTGATAAAAGGCCAGTACATTATTACAGGTGAGATCCAGCCGGGTAAAAAAGCTGCCATTGATTTGGGTCTGGTCAAACAACAGCGTTTGCAGCTGGAGGAATAGATCACTATTAACCGCATCGGGATTCTTCCAGAATGTATCCAGAGGACACTGTGAGGTTAACCCCGGCAGATCATACATCGCTCTGCCCATCACCTTGACCGGTACCTCATGGAGCAGGGCGGAGGTGCCGACGGTACTGTTGACGGTGACCATTCCTCGGCAATGGTGGTAGATGCTCGGCAGATGCAGATCGTGGCAGTAAATCAGCCGTTCACTGATCCCCAGTTTCTTACCGAGCTGCTGAATGATCTTACCGTAGTGCGTGTAGCCCCTGTCCATGGGATGATGCTTCAGCACCAGCACCGTATCTTCCGGTGCCCGTCTGGCAAAAGAGCGTATAACGACCTCTATAAAAGCCTCTACCGAACGGTAGGGGGAGTGATAGATCATCTGACTATCGTCGTGAACCTGTAGCGGCACCATATAAAACTGCTGACTCAGCGCCTGCTGTAAATTCCGTTCAAGCTTTGCGTCCCGGTATTTGTAAAGCAGCTTGCGACCAAAGCCTCGCAGCCATTTGGCCGGCTCTATGATCGGATTAGAGGCACGGTGGTGCTGGTAGTGGTCGTACCACGATCTGGCCAGTCCGAAGGCGCCGTAATAGAAAAAGGCAAAACGGGAACGGGCTCCCATAGTTCCGCCCATGGCCACTGCGGACTTGCAGGTGTGCGCCTCAATACGGGAGAGGTTCTCCCTGGAGAGATCCAGTTGGCTCAGGGCATTAACCCCATGCTCCTCCAGAGTGATGGTATTGGGGCGCAGATAGCCCTCCTCAAACACCATAAACCGTACACCCTGCTGCTCACAGACGGGCCGGGTCGTGCGATGATAATACCGGCAATCCCCCATAACGAAGACCGCGGCAATAGCATGCGCCTGCAAATAGTCTGCGATAAAGACGGGCCAGTCCTCCGGCGTACCCCTGTAGGCGACAACATGGTCACCACCGGCATAGAAGTGATCGCCGCCATTAAAGGTGATCCGGTGGCTGATATAGCCCCGGCGACTGAACAGCGCAGCCATCTCCTTGAAGAAAGGCCCCAATGGCCCCTGGAGAAAAAGCACATGGTGGGAGTTTGTTGAATTCAAAATATCCATGTCTGAAGGCAGTGGTTTATCAATGGGTGTCTCTCATACCAGCGTCTCTCATACCAGCGTCTCTCATATAAAGACAAGCGGGTGAGGCAAGCGTATAAGATCGGTGTGAAAAAAAGGTCACTGAAGAAAGGCTTCTGTCAAATAGCCAAGCTTCCGCCTTTTACGGGAAAACCATCTTGCCAGTCTGGTGCTCTCCTGATCAACTGATTTTGTCGTCTTTAGGGTTTCCAGCATGCGCTCAAGGGTGGTGAAACGCCGGGTATTCCAATTCACATACCGGGAGTAATCGACATAGGCGAAATAAACCAGCTCATCGACAGAGCGCTTTATCTGACGACGATGACATGGTGTGTGATCCACCGTTACTCCCCAGCCCGAGTAAAAAGGAGATCCCCAGGCATGCACGATTTTGCCCTGCAGCAGCGCCTCAAAGCCTGCCAGTGACGTCAGTACATGGACTTCATCACACTGAGCAATACAGTGAAAAATATCGATATCGACAGCGATATGGTCGGCCCATTTTAAAACCTCTGTTTCCGGGATATGGCCCGCCCGACCTGCCAACACCACATCTGGGTGAGGTTTGTAAACGATACAGGCCTCCGGATTACTGGCCCGAACCTGCATCAACAGAGCGTGGTTAGAGGTTATTTCAGGGCTGCCGTGCTTGATGGATGCATCACTATCCACTTGACCGGTGACCAGTATTTTTTTCTGTCCACTCTTTTTCTGCCCCTGCTGGGCATTGTGGAAAATATCCACAGATCTGGCCTGCAGGTTATATTTGCTGATGCGCTGGGTAACCAGCTGTTTACGCAGGTTTTGACCATGCTGGATCTGCTCGGAAGAGAGCTGTTTGGTACTGATCGCATGTTCCAGATCAGAGGGTTGGCTACAGTCGAAATACAAGCTTCTGCGATCCAGAACCAAAGACTGGGGACGTTTAAGATCGGCGCCCAGACCCACACCACGCACAAAAGCATCTTCGCAGCGGTAGAGTTTGACCCCCGGCGCCGGTTGATAATCGTAATGTTTAGCGCCCCATATCAGAATGCCATCGCCTGAAACAGCCAGACGGGACGCTTTCCTGGGGGTACTTACGAACCTGAAACTTTGAGCTATACCGCCCAGAAATGTTTTCAGAAACGCCCGCTTCCACAGGCTGAATCCCACCAGATAGAGGGTATTGACCTCTTGCTGCTGATACGGGCGCTGCAGGGCGATCAGCTCAATAATATCTTCCAGCTCACAGGGCTGACCGGTTTCCGGATCGATATAGCGGCTATAGAGCAGGCAGGCCGCCGCAAACAGGCTCTCTATGGTATGTTTTATCTGACGACGATGACAAGGTACTCGATCATCGGTCAGCCCCCAGCCGCTGTAAAATGGCACACCGAAACAGACGACAGTTTTACCATGCCATAACGCCTCAAAACCCAGCTGGGAGGTCACCACGTAGACCTTATCAAAACCGTCAAACAGCGACTGGGCATTCACCGGATCAGCAAGAACCCTGATGCGCTCATCAGAATAACCAGCCAGCGTCCATTGCTGCTCTCCATCCTGCTGCCCACTTACGGCTTTTAATTGCCCACTTACGGCTTTTAATTGCCCACTTACGGCTTTTAATTGAAAGTGCCCCCGCTTTTTACCCAGCACCACATCGGGATGAACCTTAACCCACACCTCGGCATCGGGGTTCTCCCGCAGAGCGGCTTCGAGCATCTCCCGAAAACTGTGCTCATTGGCTAATCCGTACGCAATAGAGCAGTCCCCAAAGGTCTGATCAACGACCAAAACCCTCTTCTTCCCCCCGACTTCCCACTCGCTACCGCCTACCCCCTCATGGTTGTATTTACTAATCCGGTGGCGACAAATTTTATCCAGCAGCTCGCGGGTGCGCTGAAGCAGCGCCGGTGTCTGCCAATCGGGATGATTCAGCAGCTGTTCAATATCCGAAGGGCGGGTAGCGTCGTAATAGATACCGGTTTTATCAACGACCAGGGAAAAACGACGGTCGCCCAATACCGGATGACCAAGGTAACTGATAAAGCCATCTTCCAGCTGCCAGTACGGACACTGGTACTTATGGGCAAACGTCTTTGCCTCTTTGGTAGTAGCTTTTAACCCCCAGCCAATAACGGTGGCATCATCTTCCAATAATTGAATAAGACGGAGTTTTTTCACCGGACCGCCCAATAATGCAGGCAGCTCCGGCGCAGCAGCAATGCCGCGGGATGTGGTATAGAACGTTGGCAAAGAAAGTGGATCTCTGAGGTCAATCTATTAAATTCAAGGAAGGCATGCCGGTCAGGGGCAACCGATAGTGCAGTCTACTCGTTCCCACTCCTGCATGGAAACATATGCATCATATCAGGCCAGCACAAAATTCAGGTAACGCTGGCTCACATAATAGGGAAGATCAGTCGATTGCACATATTGTATTAATCCCGAACGGCTCAAAATTCGTAGGTAAAATCGATCGTTTTTCATGCGACCCCCTTGATATTCTACGTGGGAATGCATGCGGGACTATCGGAAATCACTCACCCTAGACGCTGTTGATCAAACCCTGAAGCAGTTTGTCCTGGCCAGATAAGTTTGCTCGATGACTGAGTTGCGCCCCAAAGATACCCCGCAGCAAACTGCGGGGTAGTTCATTTAGAAATGAATGCCCGGCAATCCCCCCGGGCGCACGTTCCATGAGATATTCCAGCGGGGGCGTAACTCATTCTCTCTGTCGTAAGCTTCCATTTTTGTCATATCGGTACAGATTCGCCTCATGACCAAAGGGGCTCCAGAGCGAAATCCCATTAGCAAATTTTTATTACTATGTGTTCCACGTTGCAAGTGAGTCTTGTGTGTCTCAGCACGATGCTCAAAGTTCTTTGTTACACCCACGTAAATCTTGTCAGGATCTTGTTCATTCTCCGTATGAATCACATAGACGCAGTGGTCATTCGCCCCCCGGTACTCCCTTTCCGAGGGTATCCGCACTTTCTCTATGCGATCCTGTGAATGCAGATGTCGGAATCGGCGAATTTCCCGAAAAAATCCCCTTACCAGTAGCCAGAGCGGAATAAGGCAGAGTAGTAATCCGGTGATGATTTGTACGGGAGGATTGGCAAAAAATGCCTTTATTGTTTCAATCATTCTGATTACTCAATTAGCTCTGGAATATTAGTCACACCACTCTGCTGAAGGGTTTCTGCACCATCAATCTCTACGCCGTCACAGCTCATATAAATTTTGCCTTTGCGACGTACCTGTGTGCACTCCTCTGGGGTAACTTCTTTCTCGATGATTTTCTCTTTTTCTACTATTTTTTCTTTTTCGACAATCTTTTCTTTCTCGATAATCTTCTCAACGGTAATCGGAGACTCTACCGACCAACGCCACAAGCGATATATTCCTACCGTCAACACAGCTAACAAGAAGCAAATAGCCAGTATGTAGAAAACCATACGGATAATGCTCAACAGCCTTTCTACAAATGGTGCACGGTTTTTATTCCCGTACTCATGGTCTGATTCATAGGCGTCACTTGAACCAATTGCTTTATCAATTTTAAAAGAGCGTTTGCTCTGTTTTGACGGAATTCCTTCTGGATTTTCGTCATTTTGTTGTCTGAAATAAGATCCTGCTGTTCCAGCTTCTCCCCATGGATGATTGTCCGATGGACTATTATCGGGCGCAGCATTGAACGACCAGGATCCGTCTCCAGACCCTGTGTCGGATTGTGACGATTTAGGCGACTTCGAATCGCTCGGATTCTGACCGCTCGAATTCTCGTCCTTCGGTAACGGTTGTGTCTCCCGAGTCGGTTCGCATGTTCTTAATAGCCTCTGGCGATTGAGGTAACGTAGATGTTTTAGATCTATACTCTGCATCAAATATTGCCTGTAATTCTATTGCTGAAATATTTTCTGGTACTGGCAGTAGGCGCTCATGGATAATGACTTGTGGTTCCTTGATAACCATTGGCTCAGACACTTTTGTTATTTTTTCGATAAATACAGGGATCTCGTTATTAACTTTAACCACCTTGTCAACATACACAGGTACTTGCTTGTCTACTTCCACAACACGATCAACGTAACGCGTCACTTCTTTTTCAATTTCAATCTCTACAATCTGATCGACAAATGTGGTTTTTTTAATAATCTTCTGGCGACGAGCAGCCCAAACACGGAAGTATTTAATAAGCTTGCGAATCAGGCCAGTATTATTAATCGTTTTGTGATCGCTTGTCTCAATGCGGTTCCGTTCACGACGGATTTGCTGGCGCTTGCGAATATCGAGTTTGATGAATTTAATTAATGCTTTAATAAGTATGTTGCGCGCTTTGCGCTCTAGACTTTTTTCTTTTTCGACAGATTCTCTTTTGATTCTCCTGAGTTCGTTTTTTTCTGCTTTTTTCTTTCTGCTCTCTTCGCGATATTTAATGTTTTGTTCGGAGTTTAGGGAGAGAAATAGATTGAGAAGAAAATACACAGGATAAATCAGTGCTGAGAGAAAGCCTATAAATATTGAGAATGGACTTTCTGGCTTATAGTTAAACCATCCGGCCACGGTTAAAACAATGGCTTCGTATGATGCTTTCTTGAGTTGATAACTTGACTCGGTTCCTGCATGTTCGTTAACCGTGTTACGGTCACGTTTTTTTTCATTACGCAACTGTGATTGAATTTCACTAAGTTCATTTTCGTATTTTGCTACTCGCTGATCTGCAAGCGATCGGCTTTTTGTTAATTCCTCTATTTCATGCTCAAGCAGCTCTGCCTGGGATGTAAATGCTGCTACTGAGTTGGCACAGTCTGCAACCTTTGAACAATTGGTTGCCGTCAAACGGCGTTCGCTTGCTTGTTCGTATAAATCTTTAATTTGTATGTTTTTCAGCTGAACTTGTTCAATGGTTTGAATAATTTTATCGTTTTGTTGTTCGATTATTGCTGCAGTCTGCGAGGATTCTTTTTCCAGACCTTTAATATATTCACTATTATTTATTTTAATCTGACGAGCTTCTTCTGCCTTGGCTATATCCGCTGTTGCCAGTGTGTTCAAATAGCTGTTTATGCCTGAATAACAAAGAAAGGCAAAGCAGGGAATAAGAAAAACGGTCGCGCCTTTGAGGATTTTACTTGTGTTTCTCCAGTCTTTAATGACTGTTGATGTCCATGATAGAACGGCTAGTTCTGCAACACCTAATAGCAGACCGAATGGCGATATAGGGATGAAACCAAACATAGATTCATCTGCAAAAAGAATGTCATAGCCCTTGACGTTGAAATAAACGACAAGTCCTCCCATGAGCATCATAAGAGTTGTTAGCCAGGGATGCTTGGTTCGTAAGTGCTCAGGAACTACGGGTACATTTGAATTTTCGGAATTCTGATCCTCGGAAACATCAGACTTCGGAGCCGTTGACACGAAATCTTGTAAGTCCTCAGAAACTACGGGCACATTTGAATTTTCGGAATCCTGATCCTCGGAAACATCAGACTTCGGAGCAGTTGATACGAAATCCTGCAGGTTCTCAGGAACTACTGTTACATTTGGATTTTCGGAATCCTGATTCTCGAAAACATCAGGATTCGGAGCCGTTGACACGAAATCTTGTAGGCTCTCAGGAACTACTGGTACATTTGAGTTTTCGGAATCCTGACCCTCGGAAACATCAGGATTCGGAGAAGTTGACGCAATATCTTCCCGTGGTTTCTGAATACTTACCTTGGCTTCACCAATAAGGTTTTTCAACCATTCAACAAAAATCATTAATAAATCTCAATGTCAGAAAAATATTGCTTAATATTGGTTTTATCCAGAATGTACATGTCATTACGATCATAGTTCATCATGAATGTGTCGTATAAATTTATGTCGCCGCTAATTAATTCCCAGTAAGATAAATAATCACTATACATCTGATTAATCAGCTCAGGAGTATCTCCTCTGCCTGGGTAGTACGGCCTATGGAAACCTACTTCCGCACCCTTCTTCATCCGCTGTGTTATCCCGCTGGCATAAATAAAGCCACACGAGGAATAGCACTTGATGCTCTTGTCGGCGTCTGTTGTCCAGTTGTTATCACGAATATACTTGCCGATCGCAAGGCCTTCATTTAATAGTCCACCGGGGCTGTGCATCATAAATCTATTTAGATTTATTCCACGATCTTTATAATGGCGAACATACTTCAGGAATTTATTATAGGCTCCTTCAATAACTGCACCCTCAGCATACAAGTAAGAACCATGCTCATCCTCTCCAATCATAAAATAAAGCTTGTCTGAGTTTTGAAGTGGGTGTTTCAGCTTTTCAGGAGCCCGATATTCGATCTTATACCGCAATATTTCCTCTATTGTTTTGGTCGGAATACGCGGAGATCGTCCAACAGGTTCCTGGGCTGCTTCAGGTTGGCTCACGGGCTTATCTTGAGAGACTTTTAGCTCTTCTTTTTTCTTTTTTTCAAGTTCAGAAGGCTTCTCAAGGGATGGGGCTTTCCTGGGAGGTTCTATCGTTTTTGGCAAACGTTCCTGTATTGAGGGCTTAAGCTCAGAAAATTTCTTTGGTTGTTCCTTCTGTGCTTTCGTATTTTTCTCGACAGCTTCCTCCTTTTTAAGCAGATGACCGTAACCAGATATCACAGACTGAAGTTGATTGGTTGTTGAACATCCTGAGATAGAAAGAGCAAGCAGCGTCATTGTAAATTTATTATTCATTATGCGAGCTATTAAGCGCATTGTATTGATACCATCCATTAATAAGTAACCATCGACGCATGATGTACTCAGGAAAAACTGAACCCTCTCATTTTGAGGAAGAGCCAAAGAAATAGCAACACTTGAAGTTGTTCACGGCAAGATCATGAATCCCATTATCCGGCAAGGAGTCCAGCAAGGAGTCCAGCAAGGAATCGAGTA
>CAMRBW010000073.1 GCA_947040555.1 uncultured Oceanospirillales bacterium
GAATAAGTCAGGAAGTAAGTTAGTGGCCGTATTTGCCTATGAAGCCCTGGATACCAAGGGAAAAAAGAAGAAAGGTGTAATGGAGGCTGACTCACCCCGCCAGGTGAGACAGAAACTGCGCACCACCGGACTGAATGCCGTCAGTGTCGAAGCCATGTCTGGAAAACAGGGTGCGAGTGAGCGTGCTGAATCCGGATCAACGACAACGGGTACGCAATCTTTTCAGCTAGCCAAACTTTTCCAGAAAAAGGCTTCCGATGCAGAAATTGCCCTGTTAACCCGGCAGTTGGCAACACTGATCGCAGCAGGTATTCCTCTGGAGGAGTGTCTGCAGGCGCTGGTGCGCCAGCTTCGCAAGCCGCATTTGAAGTCGATGATGACCACCGTCCGCTCGAAGATTCTCGAAGGGCAGACTCTGTCGGATAGTCTGGCACTTTATCCACGAAGCTTTGACCGACTCTACCGGGCCATGGTCGCTTCCGGAGAGAAGTCGGGCCATCTGGAGACGGTTCTGGAGCGGTTGGCGGATTTCACCGAGCATCGGCAGAAGATCAAGGGTCAGCTTATTCAGGCACTGATTTACCCAGCCATTCTTACTCTGGTTGCCTTAGGCGTTGTCGCGGCTCTGCTGACCACAGTGGTGCCCACTGTCGTCGAACAGTTTGCTCATATGGGCGAACAGCTGCCGCAGATGACGCTGACACTGATAAGCATAAGCGACTTCGTTCGTGCACATGGTGTGACTGTTGTTGTCGCCATACTTTCACTGCTGGTTATTCGCCAGCAGATACTGGCAAGAAGTCGGGCAGCCCGCCTGTTTCACGACCGTTGGCTGTTAAAATGTCCGGTGATTGGTAGTGTGCTGGGCGGTGTCGACTGTGCCCGCTTTGCCCGAACCCTGAGCATTCTTACCAGCAGTGCTGTACCGCTGCTGGAAGGTATGGGTATTGCTTCAAAGGTACTGAGCAATCAGCATATGCAGGTTTCGCTTACCAGGGCGGCGGAACGGGTGCGTGAGGGGTCATCGCTCTGGCAATCTCTGGAACAGACTGAGCTGTTCTCCCCGATGATGCTTTACATCATTGCCAGTGGTGAAAAATCCGGCGAGTTGACCAGCTTGCTGGCAAGAGCGGCAGATAACCAGGATGACCAGTTTGAAGCACAGGTGAATATCGCGTTAAGCGTCTTCAGCCCACTATTGATTGTCACTATGGCCGGTGTCGTGCTCTTTATCGTTATGGCCATATTGACGCCAATGCTTGATCTCAATTCCCTGATAGGCAACTGATCGGCAACTCAACCATCTTTGACAAACAAGACCATTTTGATCATTAGGAAATAGTAATGAAACTTTCCCACAAACATTCACTAAGCCGCGGGAAACAGTCAGGTTTTACCCTGCTGGAAATCATGGTAGTTATCGTTATTCTCGGCGTACTGGCCAGCATGGTTGCTCCAAATATTATCGGCAACAAGGATAAGGCTGATCAGCAAAAAGCGGTTAGCGATATCGTGGCGCTGGAAAATGCGCTGGATATGTACAACCTGGAAAATAATTTCTATCCGAGCACTCAACAGGGTCTGGAAGCACTGGTTACCGAACCATCCGGCAGCCCAGAGCCCAGAGCCTATCGCAAGAATGGCTACATCCGTCGTCTGCCACAGGATCCATGGGGTAACAGCTATCAGCTGCTGAGCCCTGGCGAACACGGCACCATCGATATTTTCTCTGCAGGTCCGGATGGTCAGGCCGGTACAGACGACGATATCGGTAACTGGAACATGAATAACTGATCCCGTCATGGCGAAGTCTTCTCTCAGGCGACACCGGCCCAGTTTTGCCCGGCCTCGCCAGCACGGCTTCACTCTGTTGGAGATCATGCTGGTGCTGGTTCTTATCGGACTGGCCGCATCCACAATCCTGCCTTCACTGATGCCAAAGGACAGCGGCGTCCTTATGCAAAAAGAGGCCCGTCGTCTGATTCTTCTGAGCCAGACGGCCAGGGAACAGGCATTGATCAAGGGGAGGGATATGGGGCTGCAACAGACAGATACGGGATACCGTTTTCTGGTTTTTCAGGAGAGTCAGTGGCAACCAATCCCGGATCTACGGCTTCTGTCGCCGGTTGAGATTGGCGATGCTTTCAGAATAGAGATCCTTCCGGGAGAATCCGTCTGGCGGGAAAGTCTGGAATATGAGAAAGGTAACGGCTTTACCTTCGAGGACTCAGATGATGAACAAAGCGAAGAGAACATAACGACTCCCGACTTGTATTTCTGGGCCTCTGGTGAAAACTCACCCGCTGAAATCCAGCTCTCATCAGCCAGTGATTCCGGGAACCGTATCTCTATTCTGATTGATGAATCCGGAAGCATTAGTCAGGCCGAAGAGACACCGGAATAGAGGCAGGGATGATGATCTCCAACACACAATTTATAAGACAATTCACCTCCCCGAGTACCCGATATTGCGTTCGTCATTCGGTAGCAGGCTTTACCTTGCTGGAAGTGCTACTGGCTTTGGCATTACTGGCTATTGCGGGAATGGCCGTACTGTCCATGACCAGCGAAAGTGTACGTAACACCCCCATTCTGGAGCAGCGAATCCTCGCACGATTGGTGGCAGATAACCAGATGACAGAGATTCATCTTCAGGGAAAATGGCTCGCTAAAAGCTGGCAGAAAAAACAGCACGAGCTGGCCAACCAAACCTGGTTTACCCGTTTTCGCAGCATTGAAACCGGGGACGATGATTTCCGCGCCATCGACGTAGAAGTGCGGCGGCAAGACGATGAACAGAGCCCCATGCTGGCGACTCTGAGAAGCTATATGGTCAAGTAATTACGGTCGGATGCTAACCATCTGACAACGACTATCTGTTAATGACTATCTGTTAATGACTATCGATTAATGAGCAAGCAGAACGGTTTTACTCTGCTGGAAATGCTGGCGGCGATCGCCATTTTCAGTGTTGTCAGTCTCAGTGCCTGGCAGATTTTTCAAAGCGTTATGACATCCCATGATGTGGTATTGCGCAAAAACAACCGGCTTCAGGAGCTGCAGCACGCCCTGTTGTTAATTGATCAGGATCTGCAGCAGATTGCAGACCGGGGCACCAGGGTACTCGATGAGGTGACCACGGCCAGTCTCTTCAGCGGTGACGATATGCTGGACACCGATGATGAGGCGCTGGCCTTAGTGCGTTACGGCTGGCAGAACCCCGACCAGCGTCTGCCACGTTCAGAGCTTCAGCGGGTTTTCTACCGTCTTCAGGACGATCGTCTTGAACGACAGTATCACTACGTTCTGGATCCTGCGTCTACCAATGTTGAACCGGTCACCCAGACCTTGCTATCGGGCATCAGCACGCTGAAGTTTCGCTTTTATCTGAAGGGTCAGTGGCGTGACTCACTTTCCGCCGATAACGCCTTCCCTGAAGGTATTGCGATTGAATTTACTATGGACGATATTGGTCTTATAGAGAAACGTTATCTGCTGTCGTCTCCCTGGGGATCGGCGCCATGACGTATTTTCCAGCTTATACCTGCCGTGGTCACCAGCGGGGAATCGCCCTGCTGGGCATTCTGCTAATGCTGACACTGCTGATCGCGCTGGCCCATGAAATTACCCTCTCTTTCCGCAGTCAGCTGGTCCGGACTCAATCTTTGCAACAAAAAGATCAGGCACGTTGGTACGCCCTGGCCGGAGAGAGCCTTGCCATCAAAACCCTGGTCCAGAGCTTTGAAGATGAGCCCGATGTCTCCCACCTCGGGCAGTACTGGGCGACAGATAACGCCAGTTTCCCTCTGGAGGGCGGACAGGTGAGCGGATCAATCAAAGATGCCCAGTCATGCTTCAATATTAATGCGCTGGCAAAAGCTGTTGAGAGCGATGATAAGCAGCAGGAGCAAATGGAGCAGCAAAAACATTCAGAGGGCGTCGTCTTTACGGCATTGCTCGAGAATCTGGATATTCCGGAGTGGGAGTCTGAACAGATTACCATGTCAACCAGCAACTGGGTCAGCACCAAAGATGTGAATGAAGGCGAAAACGATGATTACTATCTGGCCCTGCCGCTGCCCTATCTCACCGGCAAAACCCTAATGCGCGATATCAGTGAATGGCGGGCGGTTGCCGGAGTATCAAAAGCGGTTGCCAACAAAGTGATGCCCTATCTCTGCGCCCTTCCGGTGACGAAGTTGTCTGTCAATGTCAACACCATTCCAGACGACCAGCCGGAGCTACTGGCGGCGCTATTTACCAACTCACTGTCGGTTGATGAAGCTCTCTCCATACTCGAGGAGCGCCCCGACAATGGCTGGGAGAGCATGGCTGAGTTTTATTCCCAATCACTGCTCAGTGGCCTCAGCAGCACCGCAATTGATAAACACCTGACCATTGTCAGTAACTATTTCGAAATGAGCGCCACAGCCAGTTTCGGCACAAGTGAAGCCGGACTGAAAAGCCTGCTGGCGCGCGCCAAAGCCAAATCATCCAAAAAGAACCAGTTGACGGTTATTCGCCGTAAATTTGGAGGAGTGTAATGAATCCTCATCTGCTATTAAGGCTGCCGGAGCATCCGGATCAATCTGTACACTGGCTGCTCTGGCAAAATCTGCCACTGCAAGAGTCACAGCAGGCTGACACCTCTGACGACAAAGCTGATGACAAAGCTGGCAACGAAACCGAAACCGCTGAAAAAACCGGAAACAAGGACCGAATCGCTATTATTGCCAGCGGTCACTGGCTCTCGGTGTCCGAATTTATTGAAAAATTTGCCAGCGCCGACGTTAAAACTGACGACGATACAGGTTTATTGCTCGCTAATAGTCGCACGACCGTTCTAGTGCCTTCAGCCCGAACCACCCTTCACACCATGGATGCACCTGGACGACTGACACCCGCCGTCCGTCAATCCCTGTTCTGGCGGTTGGAAGAGGAGCTGAGCGAAGATGTCGACAACTTTCATTTTGCTGTTCTGCATCACGCAAACGGTCTGGCACATCTGGCGGCCACAAACCGGTCGGAAATGATGCTGTGGCACAGCTGGCTTGAACAGGCCGGCGTCGCATCACGACGCTGGGTACCTGATGCGCTAATGCTGCCCTGGCAGGAGAGTGAATGTACCGTTCTGCCATTCGATGGCCTAGTGGTCGCCCGTTACGGTCAGTGGCAGACAGCGGTCTGTGAATACAACTGGCTGCCGCTGTTCCTCGAAGGTCTGAAAAATGAGCAGCCTGATCTGGATGTCGATACAGCGGAACTTCTGGCGGAACTGGCACTGGAGAATCACCATTCATCACCTCTGGCTCTGCTACTGCCTGAAACCGAAAACACACGCTGCAACCTGCTGCAGGGTGAGTGGCAACCCGCATCGCTCTGGAAACAATACCTGCGCCCGCTAGTGCCTACGGCGATAATGATGACCGTTCTTCTGGCGTTGATAACCACCAATCTTGTGCTGAATACCCGACAGCTGGAACAACAGATCGTGGCCATCCAGCAACAGACCAATAACATCTATCAAAAGCTGTTTCCAGGTGAGCGTATTGTCAACCTACAATCCCAGATGCGGCAGAAGCTGTCAGCACTGCAGCCATCAGGCCAAAGTAACCAGAGTATGCCGAGTATGCTGGCTCAGATCAGTCCGGTTTTAACGGCCTTCCCTGAATTAAAAGCCACATCCATAACCTATGACGGTACACGACAGAATTTGCGGATTCAGGCCGAGGCCCGTAATTTTGAACTCTTTACCCGCCTGCGGGAGAAGTTTGAAAACGACATCACTCGAGGTTCCGAAAAACAGCTCACCATCGCTATCGATGCGGTTGAGAAGAGTGGCGATAAAGTCACTGGGCAGTTGGTCATTTCAGGGGCTCAGTCATGATAAAGGGCATCAACGAGGTTAAAGCCTTTTGGGATCAGATCACCGTGCGTTGGAAGCAACTCTCACGCAGAGAGCAGTGGATCTCATCCATCGGTATCGGGGCTCTTATCATCTGGCTGATCTGGCAGTGCATCGCCATCCCTTTGTCGAACGGACAGGCTCAGGCCGAAAAGAAACTGGCGGCCAGTAACGGACAACTGCTGCAAATGGAGCAACAGGCAGAGCAGATTCTTGCCCTGCGGGCGACCGGAGCCAAAGAGAACCCCAGCGCCAACAAACCCATAGACAACATTGTTCATCAGGTCGCCAGACGGTACCGAATTGCCGTACAGCGGGTGCAGAATCGTGGTGAACTTCTGGATATCCAACTGGCTAACACCCGCTTTGACACGCTGATGGGATGGCTGGTCACCCTGGAGCAGAGCCACCGGATCAAGGTCAGAAATATTCAGCTGGAGTCCACCGAAACGAGTGGCATGGTTGAAGTTCGTCGTTTACAGCTTGAGCGTGATTAGGAAACTGCAATGAACCTTTTTAAACGACCAGAGCAGTTTGAAATATCTAAACAGCCTGAGCTGTCTGAACGACGGAAAAAAATTACCAGAACACTGTTGCTCCCTGCCATTGGCCTGCTCAGCTACTGCGGCTTTCTGATCACCAATATACCTGCCGACAAGCTATGGAGTCAGCTGTCAGCGGGGCAGAGATCTGTTCAGCTGACCGGTATAACCGGTACGGTCTGGTCTGGTGTCGCAGAGAGCGTAACGATAAGGGTGTCCGGAAATACGCTGGTGCTGCCATCAGTGCGCTGGAGTCTGAAAGTCGCCCCCTTTCTTATGGGAAAGCTGAAAGTGGACTGGGATCTGGGCAGTGCCACATCCGATATTGAAGGGCAGGGAACTTTCACCCTGAGCAATCAGGCTATGAGACTGGAAAACGTCACTCTGGATACCACCCCCGACTGGCTGGTATCAGCCATAGGCTATCCGGTACCCGGCGACCTGAGCGGAAACATAGTCGTTCAACTTGATACACTGGATCTGTCGAATAACGGCTGCGATGAAGGTCAGGGTAATATCGCCATCACCAACAGTCAGCTGACGTCACCTTTTGGTCAGTTTGATTTTGGTAATTCAGTAGCAAAACTCTCCTGTCAGGATCAGAAGCTGATGGCCACTGTCGAGCAGAAGTCCACTCTCTTCATCAGCGAGGGGGCGTTTCAGGTGGAGCTCAGCGGCCGCTACTCATTTACCGGTAAGATGACCCCGGATATCTCAATGCCAAACGCCATGAAAAAAGGTCTGGGCTTTATGGGCATGGGACGACCTGATAGCCAAGGCAGTTACTCCCTGAACTTCAGAGGATCTGTCCGACTCCCCACATTCCGCTCTGCAGCGTAACGGGGCCGGCTCGGGGCTGACACCTTAACAGTGTCAGCCTCCCGGTTTATTTAATTCTACCGAATGCCCGTGCGTGTACTGTTACCTCTTCCCTGTCGTGGAACAATTGTTTGCAGCGTAATTGCACCTGCACATCATTTTTGGCACACATATCTTCAATTTTGGCCAGAGCAGCCTGCACCGCCTGCCAGCGCTGTTTCATCGGCAACTTCAGGTTAAAGATCGTCTCACGACACCAGCCCTGTGCCAGCCAGCGCCCCATCAGCTCTGCCGAACGGGCCGGTTTATCGACGATATCGCACACCATCCAGTCAACCCGCTTCATGGGTGCAAAGGTAAAGGCATCCTCAGTACGATGAACAACCTGACCACTCTCCATCAGCTCTTTCTGCATCGGGCCATTATCAACAGCCGTCACCATCATCGAGCGGTTGACCAGCTGCCAGGTCCAGCCGCCGGGAGCAGCCCCCAGATCAACAGCTTTCATACCGGGTGCCAGTCGTTCATCCCACTCGTTGGCGGGAACAAAATAGTGAAATGCCTCTTCCAGCTTGAGCGTTGAACGACTGGGTGCGGCTTTGGGGAACTTGAGACGCAGAATACCACCCGGCCATGGGCTGCTATTGCGGGTGTCCGAAGTGCCCACATAAACCGTGGCCGAGTCCAAAAAGAAACCGTGCAGACGCGGGATTTTCAGGCTGGGCTTATCGGTGAGCCTATCCGCCTTACGCAGAGCCTGACGCAGGGGATTGATAAATTTTTTGCAAAATCCGGACAGCTCCTTGGCTTCATTGGTATCCGCCGTTTCCAGAACCAAATCTCCACAGCGAGGAAAGTCATGCTCGCTCAAGGCCTCAACAATCGGCGTTACCCGGTCTCCCAAGGGCAATCCTTCGAGCAGTGGTACGGCAGCACACCACTGGCGAGCAAAGATCAGCTCATCAAATTTCAGTGCCTGCATCAGATTATGGGCACCGTCAGGCTCTTGGGTGATATACACCACGTAACCACTGTTGGCTTTGGTTTTCACATAACCATAAATGCCAGCATCAGCAGCTTTATCCTGAATTTCGCCAGCCATATCCGATTCAAAACCGGGACGGCAGTAAAGTAGAAGATGATTGCGGGACATAATTATCACACCAGAAAAAGGTGCGACAGTTTACGGTTTAGCTGTAAAAATAACCAACCATCCTGCTGGCGACAGAGGTTATGCACTTATGATACGCATTCAGCCGTTCTTGGAAGTCTTTTTATCCTGACCTGCCTTATTAGCGATGTGACCATGGCCAAAGTCAAATAAGCCACGGTGATACTTTCTGGATTGCCCTGAACCATGATGATCTGAACCATGATGATCTGGACAATGATGATCTGGACAATGATGATCTGGACAATGACGACCTGAAAAAAGAGCAGGAAACAACTGCGAATAATGCGTGCCACGGTATAACCTGACACTGTATAACCTGAGTGACTATCTCTTTCTGGCCATTGGCAAAAGGGATGAGCCAAACGTTAACACTAATAAATATGGAAGGGGCTGTCAGCGTGTTAGTCATCGGAATAACGGGGGGGATCGGCAGTGGCAAATCAGCAGTCACGGACTATTTCGAGCAAAAAGGTATTGTTATTGCCGATGCCGACAAAGCCGCACGGATTGTTGTCGAACCCGGCCAACCCGCCCTGCGGAGCATCGCCGAACACTTTGGCAACCATTTGATCCTTGAGGATGGTTATCTGAACCGTCGTGCCCTGAGGGATATTATTTTCAACAATCCGGATGAGCGTCGCTGGCTGGAGCAACTCACCCATCCGCTGGTCAACCAACAGCTCACCCTTGAGCTGCAACAGGCCACATCGCCTTATGCCATTTTGGTCTCTCCACTGCTATTTGAGGCCAGACAAAAGTATATGGTCAATCGTATTCTGATCGTTGATGCCGATAAAGAGACCCAACTCCTGCGCACCATGAACCGGGATAGCATCAGTCGAGAGCAGGCGGAAGCCATACTGCATTCACAGGCCAGTCGTGCACAGCGCCTTGCCATCGCCGACGATGTGGTTGACAACACCGGTAGTCTGGAAATGCTTCACCTGCAGCTTGATGCCCTGCACCAGCTCTACCTGAATCTGGCTGCCTGATAAGCAAAAACTGTCTACCTTCTTTGAACTCATGGGAGTCAACAGTGTCTCTAATACTATTAGGGACAAATGGGGGAACAGGACTATGCCACGATTAACTTTTCATTCCGGAGCCTGGGTACTGATAGCCGCATGTGCCGGTGGCATCTGCGGTTTGCTCGATATATCCACCATCAACGGCCTGGCGGAAGGCATTGGCGAGCTATTTATTCGCCTTTTAAAGCTGGTGAGTACGCCAATTATCTTTTTCTCGGTGCTCTCGACCCTCTGCGGGATGGGCAATTTGAACCGTGCCGGACGCTTGGGGGGGCGGGTGATCCGCTACACCCTGCTGACCACAATGATTGCCGCCACCATCGCCCTTGGGCTGCTGCTGATTATTGATCCCGCCGACAGCATGTCTCTTTCCCAAGGCATGCCCGCCGCTCTGGAACAGCCCCGGACGGGCTACTGGCAATATGTACTGGAGATTGTTCCCTCCAATATCATGCAGCCATTTCTGGAGGGGCAGGTGATCAGCGTGCTGTTTCTGGCGCTGATCCTGAGTATGGCTATCCTTGCCATTCCGGAGCAGCGGCGCACCCGGCTACAGACCCTGTTTGAAGACCTGTTCGCCGCCATCATGAAACTGACTGCCGGCATACTCAAGCTGCTGCCGGTTGCCGTCTGGGCGTTTATGACAACCTTTGTGGTCTCCCTGCAACAGGAGCCCATCAGCCACCAGCTGCTGCTCTACTTCCTCTGCATTTTGTTGGCCAATCTCATTCAGGCCACCGTGGTACTGCCTCTGTTGCTGACCACAAAAGGCATCTCTCCCTGGCAGACCTTTAAAGGCATGTTGCCTGCACTCACGGTGGCCTTTTTCGCCAAATCCTCCGCGGCAGCCTTGCCTGCTGCCATGGAGGCCGCCCAGAACCAGCTGGGGATCAGCTCACGGGTTGCCCGATTCAGCTTTCCCCTCTGCACCACCATCAATATGAACGCCTGTGCCGGGTTTATTTTAATTACCGTGTTGTTTGTCTCCATGTTGAACGGTGTCAGTTTCTCGGGTATCGAACTGGCGGCCTGGATCGTTATTGCCACCATTGCCGCCATCGGTAATGCCGGTGTGCCCATGGGTTGTTTTTTGCTGGCCAGCACCTTGCTGGCTACCATGAACGTTCCTATAGAGCTGATGGGCGTTATCCTGCCGGTGTATGCCCTGATTGATATGCTCGAAAGTGCGATCAACGTTTGGTCCGATGCCTGCGTGACGGTCATTGTTGATCGGGAAGTCAGCGCAGAAAATGATATCCCGGATACAGCTCCGCTTTGACGGTCTGGAGGGTGATAAACGACTTATGCACCCCGTTGACCATAGCTCTCAGTGATAATGGCATTGATTGGCATCAGGTAATAATACTGGAAGAGGAGGATGGGGAGTTCTCCTATCCGGCCATTCTGAATGGACGTAGAAGGTATTCTCCACATCGCCTACACATGGCAACGCCGAGCAATTCGCCATGTGCAATTACAACCGTGATTTCAGCCATTAAAACACCCCCTGCATTTTTGAGTTCCGGGGGTGTTGAGAGATCAGACACATACTCTTTTAGCGGGAAAGCTCATCCACAACACGACAAATACCGGCACAGAGAAAGGCCAGTTCACCGGGATTCATAATGTAGGGCGGCATCACGTAAACCAATTTCCCAAATGGTCGTACCCAAATGCCCTCGTCTACCAACCGTGGCTGAAGGGTGTGCATATCCACCGGCTGCTTCAGCTCTACCACACCGATGCCGCCAAGCACCCGCACCTCGGCCACTGCCGACATCTCGCGGCAAGGTTTCAGCCCCTCCAGCAAGCCCTGTTCAAGATCAATAATCTGCTGCTGCCATACACCTGTAGCCAGAATATCAAGGCTGGCACAGGCGACCGCGCAGGCAAGAGGATTGCCCATAAAGGTGGGACCGTGCATCAGTACGCTGTGATCGGAGATCGTCTTGCTGACCTGTTCCGTACACATCACTGCCGCCAGCGTCATATAGCCGCCGGTTAGTGCTTTGCCCACCGTCATGATGTCCGGCACAATACCGGCATGTTCGCAGGCGAACATCTTTCCCGTCCGACCAAAGCCAGTAGCAATCTCATCCAGAATCAACAGAATACCGTGCTCTTTACACAGTTCGCTGACTCGCCGGAGATAGTGAGGCGAATAGAAGTGCATACCACCAGCGCCCTGGACAATCGGCTCTAAAATCACCCCGACAAGATCGTGATGATGCTGCCGCAGAGCCTGCTCAAACCCTGCGATATAACGCTCATCCCATTCGTCATGGAAACCACAGGTCGGCGCCTCAACAAACAGATGCTCCATCAAAATACCCCGGAACAGACTGTGCATGCCGTTTATGGGGTCACATACCGCCATGGCACCGGTGGTATCACCATGGTAGCCGCCAGTGATGGTGAGCAGTTTTTTGCGCTGCTTATCGCCCCGGCACCGCCAGTACTGCACCGCCATCTTGATGGCAACCTCGACGGAGACCGAGCCAGAGTCGGCCAGAAATACCGCCTGTAGAGGTTCCGGCGTGATATCCACCAATCGACGACAGAGTTCAATGGCCGGCTTATGGGTCAGCCCACCAAACATAATATGGGAGAAATGATCAATCTGGCGGTGAGCCGCCTCGTTCAGCTGCGGATGGTTATAGCCATGAATGGCAGACCACCAGGACGACATTCCATCAATCAATACCCGACCATCCGCCAGTTTGATATTCACCCCTTCTGCGGATGCCACGGGAAAGACGGGAATCGGAGCCGTGACAGAGGTATAAGGATGCCAGATATGCTTCTGGTCAAAACAGAGATCATCTGCGGTTATAGTGTCCATATCATTCTCTGGAAAGTGCTTTATTCGATGATGGCGAGTATTACCGAAGGTCAAGTATTACTGAAGAGAATTATGTAGCTCAAACACAGACCATTTTTGAAGACCGTTTGCGTTCAAAGTGTGCAACCTGTTGCGTCGGAATATTTGCATTCAACATAGAAGCCCTGCGCCCAAATTGCCCGAAAGGATCGAGCCCTCTTCCCCGATCCCCGGTTGGCAATGTAACCAACTATAATCTTGGCCACCTATATTTCAGTCACTTAACGTGGAGTGAGTCAGACCTTAACCCTTTACTGAAACAAGGATTGACTGTGAACATTATTGAGACAGAGAAACAACTGGCCATCATCTTTTCCCGCAACTGGAGGCTACTGTTACTGCGTGGCATCATCGCTATCGTGTTCGGAATTCTGGCAGGGGTGCTACCCCAGATTTCGCTCGAGGTACTGATTCTGCTCTTTGGCGCATACGTTTTGGCGGACGGAGCCCTCGGAGTCTGGTCTGCTATTTCGGGACACAAGGAACACGAGCACCGGTGGGTATTGCTGCTCTGGGGGCTCGTCGGCGTTGGCGTCGGAATCCTGACATTCCTGGCACCTGGCATCACCACTGAAGCCCTCATGTTCTACATCGCAATCTGGGCGATTGCTACGGGTGTTCTTGAGATCATAGCCGCCATCCGCCTGCGAAAGGAGATAACAGGTGAATGGCTCCTCATCCTCGGCGGTCTCACATCGATAGCGTTTGGCGTTCTTCTCATGGCGCAACCGATCGCGGGCGCTATAGCCATGGTTTGGCTGGTTGCAGCCTATGCCGTTATCTTCGGTGTGCTTCTCATCATTCTGGCGCTCAAAGCACGCACTTTCGGCAGCGAGATGACGCAATCACAAGACCAAATAACATGAAAAATCAGAGTCGGCTCTATTCTACCCCGCATTGATTACACCGGGCGGTCAATGGCACTTGTTGCTTGAACCCAGCAGGTCAGTGACTCAACCATAACTCCCGTTTCGAGAGGGTTTGTGATATGGACGAACAGCTGATCTACACTCTCCATTGCCCGCCTACACTCTCCATTGCCCGCCTACACTCTCCATTGCCCGTCTACACTCTCCATTGCCCGTCTACACTCTCCATTGCCCACCCAAAACAGAACCCGCTGGAGTCAATAACTCGATGAGAATCTGTGGTTTTGCGATGCTACCTGCTGCTCTGCTAACTCTGACCACGGTAGGCGGGCTGGTTTTGAGCCTTCCGCTTCTGTTGGGCTATCACCCACCAAAATTTCAGCAGCGCCCGGTTGTTTGTCCAGCCGAGACGGCGCTTGCATCAAGAGACCATCCGTTGCGTGTGATGAGCTGGAATATCCAGTTCCTGGCCGGCAGTTATTACCCGTTCTGGGAGGACGATTTTGATCAGCCCCCTCTTACCAATAAGCAGATCGATCGGAATCTGGACCGCATAGTTGCCGTAATCCGGCAGGTGAAACCTGATATTCTTCAACTGCAGGAGGTGCACCTGAGCCACCCTGTGTCACTGCACCGGAATCAGCTGGATATGCTCCGCGAAAAACTGGCTGACGAATTTCCCTGTTACACCTACGGCAGTTACTGGAAAGCCAGACTCGTTCCCAAAAAACATATGTTCGGCACTATTGATATGGCGCTACTCACCATGAGTCGCTTCCGTATTTCGGCGGCAAGTCAGGAGGTTCTGCCAGCAACCAGAAAATCGTGGTTTCTGGCGCCCTTCTACCCGCGCCGCTCATTACTGGAAACACAAATGCCCATCGATGGGGACAATACTCTGACCACTATCAATACCCACCTTGATACTCCCGTGCTGAAGGGGGGCGATATGACCGAGCAGGTATCCAGAGTCCATCAAAGAGCAATGGAACTGACGAAAAAAAACCAGTGGTGGGTGATGACCGGAGACTTCAATCTTGTTCCTCCTGGATTTTACCAGGACATGCCGAAGAACCAGAAAGAACTTTACAGTGCACATTCACCACTGCAGCCATTTTACGAAAACTTCACCGGAATCCCGGCACTGAACGATATTGCTTCACACCGAAATCGCTGGCTCACGGCCTATGACCTTAATCGTGACGGCCTTGATCTGGTGCTGGATTATATTTTCCACCCCCCCTATCTCACATCATCGCAATCCCGGGTTCTGCCGTTGCCGTTGGACGTTTCAGATCATATGCCGGTTATAACAGAGATAACACTCCCTGGAACATAAGCTTCACCAACTCAGCAACTGGCTACTCTTATACACGCATCAGTCTGGCTCCCCGAAGGACGCTCAATCTGTGAAAAACTATAAAATACATCCTTTTCATCCCCGTCAACCTGTTAGAAAAATACGGGAAAATCCGGGGTATAGCCCAATAACGCTGAAACCCTTGCTACCGGGGACTCCTGTAAACCCGCCTCGAAACTCTCCGGAGAGTGGCATACAATCTCCCTCCCCTTTCCCACTAAGTAGATCATTTGCCAATGAGTTCCCTGTTTGTCAATCAACTGACCACTATTGATTTTTCTTATCTCTGCCCAGCCCGCGGACTTGTGGGCGAGACATGGTTAGTTGATGTTGTTCTTTCCGGTGAATTAAATGAAGAGGGTATGGTTTTTGACTTCGGTCATGTGAAAAAAGAGATCAAGGCTATGATCGACGCCTATGCCGACCATGCCCTGCTGGTTCCGGCCGAGCATCCGGCCATTTCTTTGATTGAGGAAGACTCAACCCGCACAATAACCCTGACGATGGCTTCCGGCGAAGAGATTATCTGCCAGGCACCTGCCGCTGCCATTCTGCCCCTGCCGGTTGAGGAAATATCTCCGGCGAATGCGCAACCATTACTGGCAGAACATATCTTCAGGCAGCTCCCGGAGAATGTGAAAGCGATCGAACTGACCCTCTATCCAGAAACCATAAAAGGTGCTTATTTCCATTACAGCCACGGTCTGAAAAAGCACAATGGCGACTGTCAGAGGATTGCCCACGGTCACCGATCACCGTTGCAGATTTTTGTCAATAATGAACGTCGTGAAGATCTGGAGCATGAGCAAGTGCAACGCTGGCAGGATATCTATCTGGCCAACCAGGAATATCTTCACGATGAATATACCCATAACGGCCATCGTCACTTTAGCTTCGGCTACACAGCCAACCAAGGTGAATTCAAGCTATCCATCCCCGCCGCCCGATGCTATGTCATTGACACGGATACCACCATTGAGCTGCTAGCTGACCATTTGGCACAAACTGTCTCGGAGAAAATACCGGGGCAGAGCATAAAAGTGATTGCCAACGAAGGATTTTGCAAAGGTGCCATTGGCATCCGTTGACACCGAATCGATAAAAAATCATGCCTATAAAAAAGCCGCACTCTGAGTGATCAGAGTGATCAGAGTGCGGCTTTTTTAGCAGATGACAAAAGAAAAAATGCCCTGTTTAGCCCACAACCCGCTCGCGCCGGCGCTGGATGCTGAGTTTTCGGTGGCTCGCGATGCACATCCGCATGTTATCAAAGGACATTCCCATACTTTTACTATGATTAACTCGACTTTAGAGTGAGCGGCTTTTCACAAACAGCAGAAAGAGCGCAAGATGG
>CAMRBW010000074.1 GCA_947040555.1 uncultured Oceanospirillales bacterium
TGACCGTGCTCCAGCCAAGACCAATACCGCTATACGTCGTGCTATGAAAAAACTGTCCCGCTTTGCCGAACGACGGGTGCTACAGGCGCTCGGTCGTACGGTGGGGGTGACCCAGAAAAAGATCAAAGAGCTCGGGCGCGTGCGGGTCACCCTGTACCGTCCCGGTGAGCGCTCAGAGCAGTATGAGCTGGTGATCTGGGTGGGTCTGGCGGATATTTCTGCTCATTATCTGGGTAGAGCCGTACAGACCAAAAGCGGGGTGAGAACGGGCAGATACCGGTGGGACGGAGCGTTTGTGTTTCAGCCGGTTAATGCTTCCAGAACGATGGTATTTCGGCGGGCACCGGACTGGAAGCATAGAAAACAGGTGTCGCTCAAAAGTGGTCGAACGATGTGGATGGGATTGCCTGTTGAGAAGGTGGGACTTCCCATTGCTGATGCGGCAGAGCGTGCCGTCGAACAACTGCAACCGGAACTGCTGGACCGCTTTACTACCCTGATGCAACAGGAACTCAACTATGTCTACCGCATCGAGTGAGCACAGAATTGTCGAGGTGCTGATTGGCACGTTGTCGTTGATTGCCGAAACGAGGCTGGGTTACTCGGCAACGGGGATTAATGATCTGGAAGCCCCCGCCATTCTGGTGCAGCTGGAGTCCCTGACCGAAGTAACCCGCCTGGGAACGAAGGCCCGTTTTGAGTTGCAGTTCGTAATCAGTGCAGTGGTGCGCACCTCGGAAGAGGCCACAATAGAGCTGATCGCGCTCACCCGTAAAATCAGAACAGCCCTGAATCCGGCGCAAAGACTCTGCCCGGAAGCTCGTAAACACACCCTGGGCGATACCCGCTTCGATATCGCCCCCAACCACGGACAGCTGTCGTTTGCAGATAGCACCCTGACCATCGAAGCCATTCTCTGATTTTCAACTCCAAGACAAGGAATGACCATGATCGACCACAGCTTTATCGGAGCTGGTGCCGTCTATATCCAGCCCTATGACAAATCTTCCCCCCTGCTTCCCATGGGCAATATCAGTGAGTTTGCTTTTAGCTTCGAAGAGGAGAAAAAGGAGCAGAAGAACTTTCTCGGCGGTGGTGGACTGCGCAATGTGGTGTCGCGGATTTCTGGTGTCACCGGCTCTATCAAGGCTCACGACTTTACCCCTGAGAATATCGCTCTGGCGCTGCGAGCCTCTTTGGATGCCATTGGTGCCACTGCAATCACCGGCGAGGAGATAGCGGCCCACGGCATCGAGGGCGAGTTGATCCCTTTTTTGCGCATCCCTGATCTGACCCAGTCCATTGTCGTAAAAGACAGTGCCGCTCAGACTTTGACTCTGGGAACTGACTATGCCCTGACCAAAGCTGGTATCCGGGTGTTGGATGGGGCAGGTATCACCAATGAAATTCTGACCGTGGACTACACCCCGAAGGCCAGTAACGCAATTCAGGCACTGGTGGAATCCGGCAAGGAGTTCAGCCTGTTTATGGAGGGATTAAACGACGCTCAGGAGGGACGCCCGTTTACTATCCGGGTGCATCGGGTGAAGTTTTCACCGGTGCAAAATCTCGGCTTTATCTCTGAGGATTTTGCCGAGATTGCCCTGGCGATGGATATTCTCTCGGATCCGCAGGTGACTGCTACAGGACTGAGTTCGTTTTTGCAGCTTGATCTGGCGGATTAAACGGCGGAGGTAACCCATGGCACTGCGCAACGCTGCTATTCAACTAACCCTCAAAGCCCGTGATCTGCTCTCCCGTGTGGTTAAGAAATCCAGCGAATCCCTGGAACAGCTGGAGAAGCAGGGGCAGTCCCTGAAAAACCGCCTGAAGTCTCTGGAACAGCAATCCAAGCTGCTGGCTTCGTTCAAGAAGCAGGCGACCACTGTCCAGTCTGTCAGCAGGGCTTACCGGGAGGCTCGGGAGAAGGTCGAACGGCTGGCACGGGAGCAATCCCAAGCGGTCGCTCCCTCGAAGCAGCTGGAACGACAGTTGTCGGCTGCTCGCAAATCCGTCTCCGGTCTCTCAACCCAGTACCAGAGACAGAAGCTGAAACTTACGCAGCTGAGGGAAGAACTTCAGAAAAGCGGTCTCTCCAATCGGCAGCTGAACCAACAGCAGGATCGTTTGCAGGCCGAGCTGAAACAGACGGCAGAAGCCCTGAAACGGGTGCAGAGGCAAACTCGCCAGTCCCGTGCGACCCTGAAAAAAAGTGGCTTCCGGGAGATGGCACGGGATGCGGGACAAGCGGAAAGCCGTATTGGAAGACTGGGTTCATCTCTTCGTAATCTGGTACTGGCAGGTACTGGTATCTATGCTCTGAAACGGGCGATGCAGTCAGTGCTTTCGGTCGGTGATAAGTACGAGCGTCTCGCTATCCAGATGGAAGCGCTGATGGGGAGTGTTGCGGCTGGCCAGCAGGCGACCGTCTGGATAAAAGAGTTCACCAAAAGCACGCCCCTGCAACTGGATCAAGTCACCCAGGCTTTTGTCACCCTGAAGAACTTTGGCCTCGATCCGATGGACGGCACCCTGCTGGCACTGGTCGATCAGAATGCCAAACTGGGCGGTGAGTTTGAACGGTTGAAACGGATATCACTGGCACTTGGTCAGGCCTTTGGTAAGCAAAAACTGCAGGGCGAAGAACTGCGTCAGCTGATTGAGGCTGGTGTTCCCGCATGGCAGCTGTTGGAAAAAGCCACTGGCGAGAATGTGCAGGTATTGCGTGAACTCTCGGAAAAAGGAAAGCTCGGTGCCGAGGTGATTCGGGCACTGATCGCCGAAATGGGAGCCAGCTCGGTCGGTGCCGCCCAGAAGAATATGCAGACTCTGGCCGGTCTCTGGTCGAACATGAAAGACCGGTTTGATCTGTTTCAGAGGGCGATCAGTGAGAGTGGCTGGGCAGATTACATCAAGGCCCAGCTGACGACACTGGGCAGCAAACTCGATGAGATGGCCAGCAACGGCAAACTACAACAGCTGGCCGCCAATATCTCAGCTACCTTCATCGCCATTGCTGAAAGTATCAAGGCGTTTTTCGCCAATCTCACCATTGATCAGTTTGTGCAATCGGTGGCTTCTGGATTTCAGAGAATAATTGATGCCTCAGCGGTCTTTATCAATGCCTTCTCGGTGCTGGGCAATACGGTAAAGGCGCTGTTTAATAGCCTCTCTTTTGTGGTGAAAGGGTGGGCGACACTGTTCACCGGAGCGCTTACCGTAGCAGGCAAAGCCGTCGCAGAGTTCGCTAAAGTCCTTGGTTTTGAAGAGCTGCAAAACAAGGCTAAGCAGTTCACCGGCACGACCAGCACCTTGATGAAGGACTTTGCCAAAGGTGCCATTGAGGATGCCGGTGATATCCGAGACGCATACACCTCTATTGGCGACACCATCGCCAGTCAAACGCCGCAGATTGCCGAGACTTTGCAGCGGGCAAGGGCGAGCATTAAAACCACTGCAGAGGAGATCGTTGAGGCCAATCAAACGTCAGCGGATTCCCAAAACAAGCTCGCTCAAAGCACTACAGCAGCGGTGGAGGAGACCAAAGCCAAACAGGACGAGCTGAAAGAGTCGGTCAAGCAGACCGGTGAAGCATTCAAATCCACCGGTGATAACTCCGAACAGGTTAACCAGCAACTGTCGTCCGGTGGTTCCATTGCCCAGGCGATGGCTAATCACTGGCAGAGTCTGAAAAATGAGATTGCTGCCCTTTCTCCGGCAGCTCTGGCTGCTTACGAGAGTATTAATCAGGTGGGTGAAGCCGATATCCGCACTCTGTCTGATGATATGGACAGTTTACGCCACACCCTGGACCAAACCTCCACAGAGATCTCTTCTATGGGGGACCAGTTTATTGGCCTCGATACCACCGGTCTTGGGGAGTGGATGTACAACACTAAAAAGGCATCGTTGGAGGTGAAACACGCCTTTCTGGAAGAGAAGATTGCTTTTGAAGAGTTGATGGATGCCTATGAGAACGGCGGTCTTTCAGCAGAGGCATTTGCAGCAAAAGCCCGTACTGCCGCCAGTGAATTGGACCTGCTCGATCAGCAGGATATGGATAGATTGAACCGGGCACTGGAGCAGGCGGAGCGCTCCATGGATAACCTGCGCAAAAGCACTCGCTCAACATTGGAAAACCTGCAGGATGAACTGGATCGACTCAATGGCAACACGGAAGCCATTGAACGACGCCGATTCGAAGCCAGAAAGCGGGAGCTGGAGCAGCAGCTGAAAAATGCCCAGCAATCCGGTGACGATAATTCGATCACTAACCTGCAACGGGCACTGGCTATCAATCAGCAGGTGTTCAGCATAACCACAGAACAGCGTGAAGATAAGGATCGGGAAGGGCGGCGTAAGCAGAAGGAATCACAAACGCCAAAACCGACTCCGATCCGGGAAGCCGCCTATCCCAGCAAAGTAATCCGCCTTGAATATCCCGGCGGAGCAGTGAACGTCAACGTTCGTCAAAATGATGAAACCAAACTCCTGCGAGCCTTGCAAACCGCCAGCGGAAGGAGCCTCTGATGCAACTGGATACCCTGACCCTGCCGGATAACTTTATTTGGGTGAATGAGTTTGAGTGGTCGCCGGTGGCCCAAAGTACAGAGCGCAGCCTGACCGGTGCCTTGGTGGTTTCAGAACGCGAGAAATCCTACGGGCGCTCTATTGTTCTTGGTGATGGCGAGAATAGCTGGCTTCCCCGTCAGCAGCTTGGTGAGTTGTTTGTGCTGAGTGCGCCCCTGAATCACAAGATGCCGTTGGTATTACCTGATGGCCGTAGGTTTACGGTGATATTTGACCGCAGCAGCGGCTCTCCGCTAGAGGCGTATCCGGTACATCCTGTCTCGCAACCTTCCGATGCGGATTTTTACGGGGTAGTTATCCGGTTGATGACAATATCATCAGGATGAAACTTTATATCTCGCAAGCCTTTGCTATTGCCCTTTTTGTGGCGTGACATTCGTGTATCGTAGTACTGCATCGGATGGCCCAGTGTTGACGGAATGTATACTTTGTACAGGTTCGTCAGTGTGTTTGGGGGGGGCGTTTTTTCCGCACGACCGCTGATGTAGAAGCATCGCATCTCCTATCGAGTCATGGCTTATGCCAAGAGTATTCTCCAGAATCGCGACGACCTCATAATGCCCATTCTCACGAGCAATAAGCAAAGGACTCATTTCACCCAAGCCCAAATTTGGATCAATTCCTTCCATAGTGGTGAGAATCCTAACTGCCTTAGAGTGACCGTTTTCTGCAGCTTTATAGAGCGGAGACATGTCATTCCACGTTTGATTAGGATCGACTCCCGATACTTTTGTAAGGACATCCAACACTTCACTACAGCCTTCTGCTGCGGCTAGAAATATGGACCAGTTTATTTGTGCAAGCTCCACATGCTCCGTATCCAGTAAAAGTGTTGCTATTTCTGCATGATTCTTTTTGGTGGCCAGAATGATAGAGGAGCTCACTTGAAAGGGATTAACGCCAGCCTCTAATAGAGTCTTAGCAATTTCTTTATGGCCCTGTAAGACAGCAACATGAAGCGCAAACACAGGTTTTCCCGCTGCGAGATCACCAGTAAATACTGTATTCGGATCAAGCCTCTGCCCTAAATGGTGCTTAACAGTTTCAATGTCATTCTCTTGGCAAGCCTTTATGAAGGGGTGCTCTTCTATGTCCCCAGTAGCCGATGCCAAACCCGTAATCAGCCCACCCCAAAATAGCAAAAAGCGAAGCAACGTCATCTTAATTGCCTTCATAGCAATCTCCCGCCTTAGAAAATTCCAAATAAGGATAGAAACCAATGGCCATCAATAAAGAAGATATCAAGCTGTTCGAATCCCAACGGCTCACCGATGAGATCGATGGCGGTGGCCGTGCAACAGGAAACATAGTCGTCGATGGACAGGTTAACAACCTGTTTCGGGATATTTCCCGGATCGACCGGACGGTTGGTGATGTGTCCATGCGTAAGGTGTTTGTCAGCGTCAGCACGGACAATCTTGATCCGTATCTGGGCGCTCATGTGATTTTGACCGAAGCCCCGGAAGACGAGCGTGTCGGTGTGGTTCTGTTCAATACCGACAGCCAAACCGATGAGCGCAACGAGGCTCGCAATCGCATCGAAAGTTATGTGGTGCCAGCAGTAGATGCCAATTGGGAGCTGTTGGGTAACCAATTGGTGGGGCAGCGGAGTCTGTTGGCGATTCAACGGGAAGAGCTGCAGCTACCGGAGATCGGTGAGGTTTATCGGCTCTACAACGAGGCGACAGGTGACGAGCAGTATGTGCGTATTACCCGTGTAGAAAGTTCTATCGAGATATTCACATACTCCAGCTCGAATACCACCTTTGTCGATTTTGAACGACGCCGGTTGGAACTGGGTATTTCCGCTCCGTTAACAGTGACCTTTCCCGGAGGCATTCCGACGCCTGGCAGAACCGAGGCGCAGAATGGCGTTACCCCCTCTCGCATCCAAACGACACAAGTAGCGGACTCCTCCCGTTACTATGGCCTGCAGCGGTTGACAGAATCCGCTCCCATCGGTGCGCTTACCCTGAAAGTGGTCAGCGTCTATGGGGAGATTGTACCCAGCGCCCAATCAGAAACCCCGCTGATTAATCAGAAAGGTTCGTATACCGCCCGTACCCTGCGAGCGAGCAGCCAAAGCGGCAGAAGCGTCACCCTGTCGTTCGGTTTAATTAGTGGTAATCAATCCCGTGCCTATCTGCAAACCGGAGCTGTGCCTCGAACAGTGGTGCTTGCCATTGGCGGTGGGACCTATAAGGACAGGGGCGATGGGGAGTTTATCCATACCAGCGGTACTCATCCATTCGAGCGGATCACCATCGACTACGAAACCGGCCAGATCGATGCCTACAAAACCACCGGCTCCTTTACCAGCACAGCCTTTGCCGTTTATCTTCCGGGAGCTGTATTGACGGGCAGTACGGTATCGGCGGAGCAGGAAATTACCATTCAGAACCGTGGTTTTAATTACGTTTTTGACCTTGGCCATGAGGGAAAGCCAGAACCCGGGACTCTGGTTGTTTCCTACCTGGCCTTGGGCAAATGGCATGATCTGACCGATGCCGGAAATGGACAGATGACGGGATCCGGAACCGGCACGGTGGATTATGCAACCGGAGCCGCACAGGTGACATTTCAGGCGATGCCCGACGCTGATAGCGCACTGATTATTGCCTACAAAACCCAGTCGGATGATGAGGTCACCATCCATGAAGGCGCCACAACTCCCGCCAAGTTTGAGGTGCGCCATCTGACAGAGAAGGTGGGCCTCAAGCCGGGATCAGTAACCGTCACTTATCTGGTAGGAGGTGATACCAAAACCATCACCGATAACGGCTTCGGTGTGCTGGAAGGAGGTGGAGAGGGTGCTGTTTACTATGCGGACGGTGTCTTGAATATTGTGCCCAATGATATGCCTGATAACGGCACCAGCCTTTCGCTCTCTTATAAAGAGGGATCGGTTACCCATACCACGATAGCAGGCGCACCCGATGGCGCCGGACTGTTCTCTGGAACAATCCCGGGAGCTCCGTTACTGGCAGGTAGCGTCAGTTTGAGTTGGTTGGTACAGAGAGAAAAACAACGACTTGAACTTTGGCAAGATACCGGGGAAAACCTGAAATTCGATATCACTTTGAGCCGCAGTGCAGCCGATGATGGTGTGAGCGGTTGGCGTACCGGTAGTGGTGCACTGACAGGGACTATCAATTACCAAACTGGAGAGTTCTCCCTACAGACAACCAATGATTACCCTTTCTCGGTGTCCAAACAATACGGTCACAAAGACCACTATCATATCAGCACCACAACAACCACGAAGCAGGAGAGCTTTGAGGGTGATTCAATTATTGCCAAAGCCCAGAGCAACAGTCTTAGCCATGTCCCCCATGTGGAATCGGTCGCTACTCCGGAGATGACCGTTGATCTTTTGCCACTGGTTGAAGATGCCATTCTGCCGGGCAGTGTCATTTTCGAGTGGGCGGGAGAGAGTTACTTTGACCGTGCCGGTGTTTTGTATAAAAACGTCAGCACCCAGACCAATGCCGGAACAGCGGTGGGCACTATTGACTATACCGGCGGGCTGGCGACATTCAGTTCTTATCCTGATGGAGCAAATGGCGCTATTGAAGTGAAAGCCTTGAGCACATCTCGCGCCGGGTTTCAAACAAACACCGTCGCCTTTCGTACACCCGGAGCGCCACTGCGGGCCGGAAGTTTGCAGATATGGGCAAACCGAGCCGATACCGGCGAGCGTATCTCGGCGCAGGCAGATTTTAACGGTTTGATTCAATCGGATGAGATAGATGGCTTTGTCGATACCCAGACCGGCTGGTGCAAAATCCACTTCACTGATGGTGCTAATGATATCGATGTACTGCCTCAAACCATCTCTTACAACACTGTCGTATTAACCAGCATCCCGTTGGATTCGACCCTGATTGGCCTTGATCCGGTACGCTTGCCAGCAGATGGGAGAGTACCGATTTACCGGCAAGGGGATGTGGTGGTCGTTGCCCATGAACAGACCACCGAGATCGGTACACCGACGGCAGGGCAGATTATTACCTTGAGTCGTGATCATCAGGTGGCCATCGAGGTTGTGGATGCTGCAGGATCTTCTCTCGATCCGACACAGGTCACCATTAACCGAGAAGCCGGTTCCCTCCTGTTTGCTGATCCCTTGGTGCTGAGGGACGCAGAGAGTACGCCACTTGTACAACCTCTGTCGGTTATTGATCGCATCGAACAGATGTCGGTGGTGTCCGATGTGCAGATTAACGGCAGTCTCTCTGTAATTGCGCCCCTGGCATGGGAGTTTCCGACAGGTTCAACGGTAAGTTCAGCGGTTGTTTATGGGGATCTTCAGGCACGCACCAAAAATATCTTCACCCAAAGAACATGGAACAGCAGCGATCCCAACTGGACGACAGAGCCCATTGGTAGCGAAACCTCGGCGCAATACAACCTGATCAACTACCCCATCGATCTGAATAACAAAGGAGCCATCGAAGGCAGATGGGCGTTGGTGTTTACCAGCAGCGCCAGCTTTCAAATTGTTGAGGAAAAGCTGGGCATTATTGGTGCGGGTTCTACGGCAACCGACACGGCCCCCGTCAATCCGGAAACCGGTACGCCCTATTGGGGAGTGCTTGCTGATGGCTGGGGCAATGGTTGGTCAACGGGAAACGTGCTGCGTTTTGATACCGAAGGGGCACTGGCGCCGCTATGGATGGCACGCACGACACTGGCAGGGCAGGGAACCCGGCAGGATGATCGCTTCACACTGCAAATCAGGGGAGATGCAGACTGATGGCATGGGTAGGAACGCTTGGGTCAGGAACAGAAGACGATCCTTATCTTATTATTGAAGAGCAGGAACTGTGGGATTACTGGAATGATCCGGGATACACATGGGCGCGTTTGACCCGTGATCTGGATATGGCTGGAATTCCGGCACTGATAACACCATCCGCTAACCGGTCGAGTGTTCGCATAGACGGCGCTGGCCATAGCGTAAGAAATGCCACCTTTGCTGATGATCCTTTTGCCGACAATGGCGCAGGTACCTGCTATTTCCGTAATGTGGAGTTTTACATTCTGGCCGGTTGGATAACCCACACCTATTACTACGATGGCATCAACTGCACAAATGTACGTTGGCATTATGAACATGTCAGCGAGGTGCAGATATACCATACCGAAAAGCCTGATCGTTGCTATTTCACCGACTGCATGGTCTCCGGTGCCTGCACCTTTATCGGAGCCAATACCCAGACGAGTAGAACCAATGGTTTTTATGTACTGTGCAGTACGACAGATGATGTACGAACTGCAGGTTATTATCAGGTGCTCACCGCTGAAGAGAGTGCACAGGCGAGTTCTTATGACCTTCTTGATCCTGCTGGCTGGGTGATAGAAGACGGCACTGTTCCTTATCCCCAACAGGTGAGTTACGACTACTCCCAGTTCACCCGTATTAAAGGTGTGACCACGGTGGATAGCATCCCCGAGTCTCGTATGGTTCGAATCCACACAGCCCGTTATCCCGGTTATGTGGCCGGTGGGCTTTCTACTGACGATGGCACGTTTGAGTTTCAAACTCGCCCGTTCACGGAGCCGCTGCTGGTTATTGCCCATGACGATATCGGTTTGGAAATGCGCCCAACAACGGACTATGAGTTGGGCGACATTGTTCATCCAGCGGGTGGCAACGGTTATCGCTATCTCTGTATCCAGGCGGGTACGACAGCGGATCCATTACCTCAAGCCCCATGGCCAACAGATCAGCTGACCAGCGGCACGGCCATCTTCGAAGCGAGAAAGATTCGCCAACCGATCGTGGAAGGGCCTGTAACGCCCGCTCCTTACATTCCACCTTCTGAATAGGGGCTCAAGGATGGCAACAAGCTATATACCAGACGGCGGCCATCTGATTATTGCCAGTCAGTCTGCCAATACGCCACCTTCGCCCTTGAACGTTGTGCTGGATGTTCCCTCCGGAGAGGAAGTACCTCGCTATGTGGCCGGTATGGTGGAGGTCAGCGGCTTTCCGGCGGCAAGGGAGCTGTTGGTGGTGTCGTATAAAAAGCAGGATATTCCCGACGCTGGTTTGCAAAGAATCGTACTCGCCTCCGGTACCAGTCAGCCCACCGATGGCACGTTCTCCATGGATGTGGGCACTTTCTCAGAGCCGGTGCTAGTCATTGCTCTGGACGACTACGGCCAGACATGGGCTCCGAATGCCGCCTATGCCAAGGGCGATATTGTTCATCCGGCAGGTCCCGATCAATACAAGGGATTTGTTTATGAATGCATCGATGCCGGGATTTCCGGAAGCGGCGAGCCGGAGTGGTGGTTGGATACGGGATCGAGCAATACCGGCACCAGCGGTACAGCAACGTTCAGAGCGAAACAGTACTACCAGCCCCTCTGCCATGGACCTGTGCAACCAGCACCAAAAACATGACCAAATTCAACTTTCAGGGGAGAAGCTATACGCCCCCAAGCGACGCTTCTCAGCTGGAGATGCGCTTTTCTCGGGGAACCGATATCGAGTACCCCGTGCCACCGTCGCTCATAGTAACAAGTAGACCTGGCTGGAAAAACGGCAAAAGCGCCGAGCTCATATCGGATGTTTTATGGAAAGAGTCGCAGCCCATAAACAAGCAGGCATCAATTCTCTTTCATCAGGCTCAAATAGCCGATGCTGAACTTCACGAAAGCAGCTGGGATTCCATTCCTGCAAAAGACTGCAAGAGCGGTACAGGATGGGGAACGCCAACATCAGAAGACGATGCTACAGAAAGCCTCTGGACCAACACAGTACCTACAGACCCACCTCCGTCGTCTGCACCCTGGGACGATAGCGCCCAGCCCAAACAAAACAATACAGCTGCACTCTGGGGCCAGCCTCCCGCCAAAGACCGAGCCTATTCCGGGCCATGGTTTCGGGTGGATACCATCGGTGAAAAGTGGCAAATAAACGACCATCGGATTCCACCTCTTTGGGCAGAGCCTTCCAATGCGCTGGCGTTCTCTTTTGAGGGTGGCGTCTATCTGCCCGACAAAGTACCCGAGTTATGGTTTCGGTTTGTTTCTGGCATTGCACCCCACCCTATACAGCCGAAAGACAGCTCGCGTTCCGTGCGGTGGCAACAGGTTTATAAACGGGATTTGTCGTCAGCTTTCCCGTGGGGAGAAGGGCGCTATCAGCGCATCAAAGACCATTACCACAGGGTGAGCTATGGCGGTGAAATTGAGCCGGAGCCGACGGAACCGAACCCAGAACCTCCTGCATTGGATAACAAGGAGTGTTACCTGCTGATGAATACCGTTAATGCCGTACGTCTCCCGGATGATGAACCACTGGAACTGCTAGATATCAGCATTGAGCTGGATATTGATTCGTTTAGTTGGCAGCTCTCTGCCACTGTCGCCAATCGTGCAGTGTTGGCCATGATTGAGCCGGATGCCAATGGAACTAAAGATGTCAAAGTCACTATCAACGGCTGGGAGTGGGTGTTTATGGTGACCCGCTACAACGCTGAGCGCACCTTTAACCGTGAGCGTTATCGAATAGCAGGGGAGAGTCGTACACGCCTATTGTCTGCTCCCTATGCACCCCTGAGAAGTAAGACCGAAATCAATGCGATCTCCGCTGTTCAGGCGGCAGAAGCAGAACTCACCAATACGGGCTTTACCCTGAACTGGGACTCTGACGAAGCGTGGGCAACACCGGACTGGATTCTTCCCGGCGGCCTGTTCTCTTATGTGGAGCAAACGCCCATGCAGGTCATCGCCCGTATTGCCACAACAGCAGGGGCCGTAGTTATTCCGGCGCCAGATGTTGATGCGCTTTTGGTGCAGCCACGGTACAAAATCAGTTCCTGGAACTGGTTGGAAGATACGACACCTATTGATCATGCTATCCCGGAAAGTATGGTGCTCAGCATGAGCGTCGAGTGGCGACCGGAACCGGCCTACAACGCCGTCTATGTGTCAGGAATCAATGAGGGCGTAGCTGTGGAGGTGCAACGAAGTGGTTCTGCCGGTGATCAACCTGCTCCAGATATTATCGAGGAGTGGCTAACGACGACAGACGTCAATACTGAGCGAGGCCGGAATGTACTGGGTGAAGGGGGCAATCAGGCTCTGATTACTCTGGAATTGCCGCTTACCGTCAAGGGTCAGGAACCGGGATTGGTTTTACCAGGGCAGCTGGTGGAGGTGCTTGAAGATAGCAAGCCTTGGGTAGGGTTATGCCTCTCCACCAGTGTTTCTACATCTGGAAGTGGGGCAGGGCGGGTAGTCCAATCCCTGTCGATAGAGAGGCACTACTGATGGCAACAACGAATCCATGGAAAGCGTTTCAGGGACTACTACCCAAACCCCGCCGGGTGATTGGCACCGTCGTCTATCACAAGAGTAACGGTACCAGCACGATTACCCTGCGGAACGGTTCATCCATAACGGCCAGAGGGCAGGGTGTGGAAGTTGGGGAAAAGGTGCTGGTGGAGGATGGGGAAGTGGTGCGGGAGGTGCCTGATCTTCCGGATTACCAGAGCTCTGTATGAGATATTCTGCTGGTTCCTCATCGTTATTAGTCATGGCTTTCTCGCAGGAAATTCCGCAAAGCCGAGCGTGAGTAGTTGATCAGTAAAGTGGCCACAGGCAACCTGAAACTTTGACCCTGTCAGTGCCGTGCTGATGAAGTTAATAAGAACACGGTGGTATTGATTTTTACGTCGTATACAGGGGCGCCAGAACCTATTTTTGACCGGTGGTCGTAGAAGAATGCACAAAAGGTGATGATGGTGTGGGACAGGGCGCTACCGCTCCATCGGGCTCGCCCCGTTCGGGGAAAATTGGCACAGGGTAACCGGCCTCACTGGTCAGGTAAGAAAGCTTTTCATTCGACATCAGCCTTATTAGGGGTATTGTAATCTTTACATCCTTGGCCGTCTGATTGCCCAGGAATTGTTGGATAATCCATTTCCCCTTGTAAAGGAAAGCCATAAGGTTTTCCAATGGCACCATCAGTTCAGCTGCATTTCTCAAAAAGTCTTCCCTGCTTTCGATTGTGTCCTTTTGGGCTACTTTACAGAGCATCTGTCTTGGATTGAGATCCGAATCAAACATTGGCTCCCTCTTGATCCAGCCAATCATCTTTTTCTGTACCTCGGTGGCGCACGCTAACCCCCAAACCTGCGTGGACATGTCAGCGTAATCCGCTGCAAGAGCATACATGCTGTCACTCACGCGTGCGAAACGCCCTTTGTGGTCATCTTCCCCCAACCCCTGATAGAAATCTTTCACCATTTTTGAATATTGATTTTTCAGCTCCCCCACCTCGCTGTAACTTGAGGATTTGTAACATGTTACAACCAGTATTTGCTGAGTTTTGTTAATCAGCTCAGCCAGTTTGTTATCGATAACAGCAACGGAGGGCAGGCCGGTGCAAGGTAGAAGTGAAAAAGCGATGACTACGAATCTTGATGCCTTCAACGATGTTTACCCTCAAAATGATTCGGTATCAGAATGTAGACATACATCCTTCCTTCCGGCAGGAAGTGGACAGTTACGCCATCACGCTGCGGACGGTTCATCCATAATAGCCAAAGGTGGTTCTGTTGCAAAATCTGGAGTGAATGAAAAGTCAACGCTTCCCAGAGACAATTACCCTGCCAGGGAGTAGAAATACTCCCATGGTGCTATTGATCCCGAACCTGGATATTGCCCTTTTCTCAACCTATGAGAAAGCTCAATACCGGCCAGTGTCGCTCGAGCAGAATAGAAGGCTTTGAACTGCATCATTGGCCGGGTCAACCGTTTCACAAACCGGTGATCTTGTTCGACGATATTGTTCAAATATTTGCTCTGATAAATCGTGATTTTTGGCGCTTCATCCTTGCATTTTGCATTGAACGACATAAGCGCACTTTTATTGCTACCACTTTTGTCAATGCACACTTTCTCAGGCCGCCCATGTTGGCGGAAAGCTTTACAGAAAAAGGCCTTAGCGGCTTTTGCATCCCGTTTTTCGGTCAGGAGGAAATCGACCGTCTTTCCTTCCTTATCGACGGCACGGTACAGGTAGCAGTCACGGCCTTTAACCTTGATGTAAGTTTCATCCATGCGCCATGAGGTTTTCACCGCTGGCTTCTGCTTTCGGTGCAAGGCTTCCCGTTTGGGGGCATAAGCAATCACCCATCGGTTAATGGTCGTATGATCGACCGTGATCCCCCGCTCTGCAAACATCTCCTCAATCATGCGGGAGCTGAGCGGGTAACTGACATACCAGCGAACAGCCTGGAGGATCACATCTTTAGGGAAATGGCGGCCAGAAAACTTCATCCGTGAAACTCGAAAGCGGGTAAGGCTGTGGATTTTGTATAAAGTGGTTTGAGTTTGCAACAGAATCTGTATTTTGCAAGAGTGCATCGTGCAGTGGTTGGTCGAGTGGTAGTTCTCACTTTCATCCCTGAAAACAGCTATTTTTTGCTATTATCAGATTTTAGAGCCTGTTGTCAATGCGTAAGTCCTAACGGAGGTTAAAAATATACCCAAAGAAAATCGTAACTGCTCAAAATCCGTAGGCAAAACCGGTCGTTTTTTCACACGACCCACTTGATATTACTGGCCTGTGGCCAGTCGGCTTTCAAATTGGCCTACACTTTTTGAGCAGTTACAAAAAATCGCCCCAAAATTTTCCTTCTGGCGTTCAGGTACTGCAAGAACCACAAAGAGGTATTCAAATTATGGAATCGTTGAGTTTTTTACCGTGGGTTGGCGATAAATATCATCACAGCAGGTTTGGCGTAAAAGTTCTGGTTTTATGGGCATCCCACTATGCAGAAGGGCCTGTGAGCAGGGAGTTTACTCAACAAGTTGTCAGGGAACTTGGAATTGAGGGGCGGCACCGCTCTTTTATCAAAATTATCAAGATACTTTTGAACATTGGAAGGGGCTATATCAGTGATGATGAAAAGGCCGATGCCTGGAGACACGTGGCCTTTTATAATTTTGTACCAGATATCGTTGGGACATCTCGGTCTGCACAACCGACGGCAGAAATGTGGGAGAGAGGCAAACCACAGCTACTTTCTGTTCTTGAAAAGCTAAAGCCGGATGTGTTGTTAGTGCTGGGCTGTAAAACAGCAGAGCATTTGCCAGAATTACCGTCAAATATGGCAGTGGCGAAGATCAACGATCCATCCAGAGTCGCATATAAAGATTCTCATCCTGCATTTCAGCAAGCCTTAAGCGAGGCAGGACACAAGTAGGTTCTGTTGCAAAATTAAGAGTAAACAAAAAGTCAAGGCTTCCCAGACACAATTATCCCGCCAGGGAGTAGAAATACTCCCATGGTGTCGTTGA
>CAMRBW010000075.1 GCA_947040555.1 uncultured Oceanospirillales bacterium
ATGATGTTGCTTATAAAGAGCTACTGGAGTTTTTGCACGGGTTATCTGACCAGGAACTGTTACCCGTCACCCGCGCTTTTACCCAGTTCCTTAATCTGGTCAATCTGGCGGAACAGCACCATGTGGTCTCCCGCCACCGGGAACAGGCGGGCGCGACTGTCGACCATCTGGAGGAGTTGTTTACCCACCTGACCGATCACAATATTGATACAGAAACCCTGCACAAACATGTGCATCAGATGGAAGTTGAGCTGGTACTGACGGCCCATCCCACTGAAGTCACCCGCCGTACAGTTATTAAGAAATTCAATGGTATTATCCGCTGCCTGACTGAGCTGGACAGAACGGACTTGATGCCCCGTGAACAGGAAGATGCGACCAATCGTCTGCAGCAGCTGATCAGTCAGATCTGGCACACCCGGGAGATCCGCGACAATCGTCCAACCCCGGAAGAGGAGTCCCGCTGGGGATTTGCCACGGTCGAGAACTCTCTCTGGGAAGCGGTTCCCCTCTTTCTGGGACAACTGGATAAACGTCTGCAGGATGTGACCGGTCGCGGTCTCTCTTCTACGGCGATGCCAATCCGCTTTTCGTCCTGGATGGGGGGTGACCGGGATGGCAATCCTAACGTAACGGCAAAAGTGACCAAACGGGTGCTGTTGACCGGGCGCTGGATGGCGGCAGATATGTTTATTCGGGATCTGAAAGATCTCTCTCCTGAGCTTTCCATGCCGGAATGTACGCCTGAACTGGCGGCTCTGGCAGGTGGAGGGGAGGGTGAGCCGTACCGGGTGGTTATTCGAAAGTTGCGTCAGCGGATGAATATCACCCGAAACTGGTGTGAAGCCCGACTCAATGGTGAGCATCCGGACGACAGCGGGGTACTACACCGTGATGACGAACTGATTGAACCGCTGCAGGCCTGCTACGACTCTCTCTGTGCCAGTGGTATGAGCCTGATTGCCCGGGGTGCACTGCGGGATATGATCTGGCGGGCACGCTGCTTTGGGCTGGGTCTGGTGCGTCTGGATATTCGACAGGAGTCCGGAAGACATACTCAAGTCCTCTCTGAACTGACCCGCTATCTCGACCTTCCTGATTATGCCCAGGCGACCGAGGAGGAGCGGCAAACATTTCTGTTGGCCGAGTTGGACAATCTGCGTCCATTAATCTCCCCACGCTGGAAACCGACACCTGAATCTCAAGAAGTTTTGGACACTTGTCGTGTTATCGCCAGCCAGGAACCTGAACGACTTGGGCCGTATATTATCTCAATGGCCAGCACCCCGTCGGATGTATTGGCGGTTATTCTGCTGCTGCGGGAGTGTGGTTGTCAGTGCAATATGCCGGTGGCGCCGCTGTTTGAAACCCTTGCTGATCTGGACGGGGCGGAGGCCAGCGTTACCGGCCTGTTCAATCTGCCCTGGTATCGTGATTACGCTGCCGGTCAACAGATGGTGATGGTCGGCTACTCGGACTCAGCCAAGGATGCCGGTCAGATGGCTGCAGCCTGGGCTCAATACCGGGCGATGGAAGGGCTGACCAGACTTTCCCAGGAAAAGGATATACACCTGACCTTGTTCCATGGTCGTGGGGGTACCGTTGGTCGTGGTGGTGGTCCTGCCCATAAAGCGATCCTGTCCCAGCCTCCCGGTTCTGTAGGCGACCATTTGCGGGTAACCGAACAGGGCGAGATGATTCGCTTCAAGTTTGGTTTCCCCAGTATCGCTATGGAAAGTCTGGCGCTCTATACCAGTGCCACTTTGGAAGCGACATTGCTGCCACCTCCGGAGCCAAAACCTGAGTGGCGAGCCGTGATGGATCGGCTGGCCCAGGACTCTCTGGCCGTCTACCGGGGTATGGTACGGGACGATCCAGCCTTCGTACCTTACTTTCGGGCGGCGACACCCGAGCAGGAGCTGGGTCTGTTGCCGCTGGGCAGCCGTCCGTCCAAGCGCAACCCCAACGGCGGTGTGGAGAGTCTGCGGGCAATTCCATGGATCTTTGCCTGGAGTCAGAACCGCCTGATGTTGCCGGCCTGGCTGGGCAGTGGCGTGGCTTTGCGCAAGGCTATTGCCCGTGGTGACGAGGCTGTTTTGCAGGATATGATGACCAACTGGCCGTTTTTCAGTGCCCGTATCGATCTGTTGGAAATGGTTTATCTGAAAACCGATGCCGGCATCTCCCGTTACTATGACCAGTGTCTGGTATCAGAGGAGCTGCAATATCTGGGCGAGAAGTTGCGGACGCTGCTCAGCGATGCCATTCAGGTCACCACTGCACTGAAAGGCAGCGAACTGACCGGTGGTCATCCCTGGGTACGGGAGGCGATTGAGTTGCGTAACCCTTACACCGATCCACTGCACTACCTGCAGGCGGAACTGCTTTACCGTGCCCGCCATGTGCCGGAAGCGGTTATGCGGGAACGGGATCAGGCACTGATGGTGACTATCACCGGTATTGCTGCTGGTATGCGAAATACGGGGTAACGGTATCCCGACCATTACAAAATAACACTGTCGCTTAAAACCGATAAAGTGGGAAGGGCTATCCCTTCCTGCTTTGCCGGCCAAAGAGTTCTCAGAGAATTCTTTATCAAGTACCCCTTAATCTTGTTTGTAAGTATGTAGCCTATCGTATTACCGCTGCTTGCCTGTTCTATATCTACATTTCGTTCAAAACCTGAAAACAGTCAACTATTGACCTGCATCAATATACAAAATCGGTTCATCTCTTATGCTGATTCGGATTATACGTATAACCATAACTGTAAGTTGAACATGACCACTGTAACGAACACACACTACAACTATAAAGTGGTTCGCCAGTTTGCTGTAATGACGGTAATTTGGGGAATCGTCGGCATGGCTGTCGGCCTGTTTATCGCTGCACAGCTGGTATGGCCGGAACTCAATTTTGAACCCTATCTCACCTTTGGACGACTACGGCCACTGCATACCAATGCGGTGATTTTCGGGTTTGGTGGTTCGGCGCTGTTTGCGACCTCCTACTACATCGTTCAACGTACCTGTCAGGCGCGCCTGATTTCAGACAGGCTGGCAGCATTTACCTTCTGGGGCTGGACCCTGGTCATTGTGCTGGCTGCCATCACTCTGCCGCTGGGGATGACCTCATCCAAGGAGTACGCCGAACTGGAGTGGCCCATCGACATCTTAATCACTGTCGTCTGGGTGGTGTACGCTATTGTGTTCTTTGGCACCATTATGAAGCGCAAGATCAGGCACATCTATGTCGCCAATTGGTTCTACGGCGCCTTCATTATCACTATCGCCATTCTTCATGTTGTTAACAATATGGAGATTCCGGTTACCCTGTACAAATCCTACTCGGTCTACTCCGGTGCCATCGATGCGACCATTCAGTGGTGGTACGGCCATAATGCTGTCGGCTTCTTCCTGACCGCCGGTTTTCTGGGCATGATGTACTACTTCGTCCCGAAACAGGCTGAGCGCCCGATTTACTCCTACCGTCTTTCGATTGTGCACTTCTGGGCGCTTATCGCTATTTACATTTGGGCCGGCCCTCACCATCTGCATTACACGGCACTGCCCGACTGGGCTCAGAGCCTTGGTATGATTATGTCGTTGATTCTGCTGGCGCCCTCCTGGGGTGGCATGATCAACGGAGTTATGACGCTCTCCGGCGCCTGGCACAAACTGCGTACCGACCCGATCCTGCGTTTTCTGGTGGTCTCTCTCTCCTTCTACGGCATGTCCACTTTTGAAGGTCCTATGATGGCGATCAAAACCGTTAATGCACTCTCTCACTACACCGACTGGACTATCGGTCATGTGCACTCCGGAGCGCTGGGCTGGGTAGCGATGATCTCCATCGGCGCCATGTATCACCTGATTCCAAAAGTCTTTGCCCGTGACGGTATGTACAGCACCGGTTTGATCAACACTCACTTCTGGCTGGCCACTATCGGAACGGTTCTCTACATCGTCTCCATGTGGGTAAACGGCATTACCCAGGGTTTGATGTGGCAGGCAGTCAACGTCGATGGCACGCTGCAGTACAGCTTTATCGAATCAGTTCAGGCCAGCTCCGCCGGTTATATCGTGCGCATGGTGGGAGGGGGTTTCTTCCTCGCCGGCATGCTCGTTATGCTGTGCAACGTCTGGCAGACCGTTCGCGGCATCGGACAAGATGACGTCGAAACGGCTGCAACTTCGGCATAAGGGAGGGATACCAATATGCTCAACCACGAAATACTGGAAAAAAATATCGGCCTGATGGTGGTGGCGGTCGTCTTCGCCATCAGCTTTGGTGGTCTGGTAGAGATCGTCCCCTTGTTCAAACTGAAAGAGACCACCGAGCCGGTCGCAGACCTGAAGCCTTATACCGCCCTGCAACTGGAGGGACGCGACGTCTATATCAGGGAGGGCTGCGTTGGCTGTCACTCCCAGATGATCCGTCCGCTGCGGGCCGAGGTGGAACGTTACGGTCACTACTCCGTAGCCGGTGAGTCAGTATACGACTATCCGTTCCTATGGGGTTCCAAGCGCACCGGGCCAGATCTGGCGCGCGTTGGCAAGCGTTACTCGAATGAGTGGCACCGTGCTCACCTGTTCAACCCTCGTGATGTGGTACCTGCCTCCATTATGCCGGCTTACCCACACCTGAGTGAAAATCCGCTCAACGGTTCACTGACCCTGAAGAAAATGGCAGCCCTGCGCACACTTGGCGTGCCTTATACCGATGAAGATATTGCCAGCGCTTCCGCCGAGGTGCAGGGCAAAACAGACATGGATGCCCTGATTGCTTACCTACAGGGGCTCGGCACAACGATTACCCAAAAGCGCTGAGGATAATAATATGGATTTGGATGCGAACACTCTGCGCGGAATAGCCACAATTCTTTGCATGATAGCCGCAACAGGCATCACGTTATGGGCCTATAGCGAACGCAAGCGTGAGGATTTTAACGAGGCCGCCAATCTACCCTTCGCAGACGAAGAGACTGAAAAGAGTAGAAGCAGAGAAAACAGAGAAAGCGGAGAGGAGGCACAGAATGTCTAGCTTCTGGAGTGGCTGGGTTCTGATACTGACTCTCTCTTGCCTGGCCTTGATCGTTTATTTGCTGCTGTCGACCTGGAAGGTTCAGCGCAAGGACACCACTGAAGAGACCGTTGGTCATGACTTCGACGGTATTCAGGAGTATGACAACCCGATGCCCATGTGGTGGATCGGTCTGTTTGTCGGCACCCTGATATTTAGCGCAATCTATCTCATCCTTTACCCCGGTATCTGGCCAGGTAAATTTGACGGTATTCTTGGATGGTCGTCTACCGCTGAACTGAAAGCTGCTCAGTTGAAACACAGCCGCAGGTATCAACCCATTTTTGAACAGTACACGGCCACCAGCATCGAAGATCTGCAAGAGAACCCCAAGGCACTGGCGATGGGTAAGCGGATCTTCCTCAACAACTGTGCTCCCTGTCATAGCAGTGATGCCGGTGGCACCTTTGGCTTTCCTGATTTAACCGACCATGACTGGCTATGGGGTGGCAGCCCCGAAGAGATCAAGCAGTCCGTTCTTCACGGTCGTATTGGTCAGATGCCGGCCTGGGGCATGGCTCTGGACGGCGCAGATATCCGCAATGTGTCGGCCTGGGTACGCAGCCTGAGTGGTCTGACTGTCAACGCCAATGCGATAGAGATGGAACAAGGCAAAGCCTTATATTCAAAGACATGCGCCGTATGTCATGACATTGAAGGTAAAGGTAACAAGCTGCTCGGCGCTCCCAATCTAACCGATGATATCTGGCTCTATGGCAGTTCACAGCCACTGGTTGAGTACACCGTTCGCAAGGGTCGCACCGGAGTGATGCCTCCCTGGAATGAAGTACTTGGCCCGGAAAAGGTTCATCTGGTGTCTGCTTACGTCTACGGTCTTTCCAACGAGCCTTCTATAGAATCCTCTACTACAGAATCCTCTGTAGAAGAAAAGACAAACAAATAAACACGACACAGACGGTTTATTAAAACCGTCTGTTGCTGTGAAAAGGATTAGTTGATGTGAGCAGTTCCGAAAATAAAGCAGCCAATAGCCAAAATGATTCGGATATTATCGAGACCATCAACCTCTACCAATCTCGGGAAAAAATCTACACCCGTGCCTTCAAGGGCTTCTACCGTAACCTGCGTAACTACGGTGGAGCCCTGCTGTTCCTCATTTACTTTGGCACTGTCTGGCTGCAGTGGGGAGACCGGCAAGCGGTACTTTTGGATATAAGTACACGACAGTTTCATATTTTTGGCGAAACCTTCCTGCCTCAGGATTTTATTCTGCTGTCGTGGATGTTGATTATCTGCGCCTTCGGATTGTTCTTTTTTACCGTACTGGCCGGACGGGTCTGGTGTGGTTATACCTGCCCGCAGAGTGTCTTTACCTGGGTCTTTATGTGGGTTGAAAAAGTGACTGAGGGTGACCGCAATAAACGAATGCGTCTTGATAAGGCTTCGATAAGCCTGGACAAATTTATCCGTAAATTTGTGAAACACCTACTGTGGCTGTTGATTGCTCTGGCGGTCAGTATCACCTTTGTCGGTTATTTCACACCCATACGCGAACTGATCAATAATTTATTTTCTGCTGCGCTACTCTCCGATGAGGTATCCGGTGCAGTATCCGGCTGGGCTCTGTTCTGGATTGGCTTTTTTACCCTTGCGACTTACGGCAATGCCGGCTGGCTGCGGGAACAGGTGTGCATCTATATGTGTCCTTACGCCCGCTTCCAGAGCGTGATGTACGACAAAGACACACTAACCGTACACTATCATGCAACCAGAGGCGAACCGCGCGCCTCTCGCAAACGCAGCGACGACCCAAAGGCGTTGGCCATTGGTGACTGTATCGACTGCAACCTCTGCGTACATGTCTGCCCGACCGGTATCGATATCCGCGATGGTCTTCAGTACGAGTGCATCAGCTGTGGTGCCTGTATCGATGTCTGCAACAGCATTATGGACAAGATGAAATACGACCGTGGTCTTATTGCTTACACCAGTGAAAATGCTCTGCAAGGTAAAACAACCAACCTGACACGCCCACGACTCATTGGGTACTTTATCGCCCTCTGCATTATGACCGGTCTGTTTTTCTACACCCTGAGCCATCGCACCCTGCTGGAACTGGAGGTGCTACGTGACCGTCAGAGTCTCTACACTCGAAACAGTGCCGGTTTCATCGAAAATATCTACACCCTGAAGCTGGTCAACAAGAGTCAACAGCCTCTTGCGCTACAGATATCGGTCTCCGGTCTGTCTGGCATTTCGATCCGTGGTAAAACAGAATTTATCGCCGAGCCTGGTGTCGTTGAGAGCCTGCCGATTCGTCTGGCGGCTCCACCGGAATCAGTCAAGGGAACAACTAACACGACTATTATCTTCCATGTGAACAGTACGACACCGGAAGGTCCATCCGTGACCACTGAAGGTCGTTTTCTGTCACCGGCACAACACCAAGAATAAATAAAGAAAAAATGAATAATCTGTCCGGCAACCAAACAAACACCCAGGGTGAACCGTTTACCTCTTCTACCCCTGCGATTACCTATTGGTATCAGGAGCCCTGGGCCTGGTTTATAGCCGGGATTATTGCCATCACCGTTACCTGGGGGACCTTCGTGGTCGGCCTCTCTCTGTACAATGCCGATGAAGTGGTCGTTGATGATTACTACAAGGTTGGCAAGGCCATCAATCTCGATCTCAGGCGGGATCGGCGAGCCGTAGAGCAGCAGCTGACAGCCGCTATCCATATCGACGACAGCAGCGGTGCACTCAAGGTTAAAATGACCGGTGTCGTAGAGAGCTGGCCAACACAACTGCGTCTGCGACTGATGCCTGTTGCCAGGAATGTGGCCAAAGAGGATATCATCCTGATTCGCACCTCCCAACCAACAGCCATGTATACCGGTCGCAGCCAAAATGTTCCGAGTGGTCGTTACTATGTTCAGCTGGAAACACTCGACCAACTCACTCCGGAGCAGGGCTACCTTTCCGGCTGGCGTATTAACCGACAGATCACGTTTACAGCAGACTCCCCGGTTCAACTTACAGCTATTCAGTAGCTATGCCCTATAAAAGACCATAAGCAGTAATATCCATGAGCCACATCCGCTGTTACCACTGCCAACTGCCCATCAACGGCTCTGTTCGTTTTCATGCACAGATTAACGGACAACAACAGCCTATGTGTTGTCCTGGCTGTCTGGCTGTGGCAACCGCGATTACGGCCGGGGGCCTGGACAATTACTATCGTTATCGTACCGAACCGGCTCAACAGGCTGATACGGCAGACCGACTCAAGGCCGAGTATCTACTCTACGATCGGGAAGAGCTACAACAGAGCTTTACCCATGATCTGTCTGGTACTGGCCATACGGTCGGCCAGCGAGAAACCAAACTGCTGATTGAGGGGATAACCTGCTCCGCCTGCATCTGGTTACTGGAGCACCACCTCGCCTCTATTCCCGGTGTTGAAAACGTCACCGTGAACCTGAGCCTGCACACGGCAACCATTGTTTATCAAGCTGATAAAGTAAAAATCAGTACGCTGATGCTGGCAATACTCGCTGTAGGCTACAAGGCACACCCCTGGCGACAGGACAAACAGGAAGCTCTGCTGGAACAGGAGAATCGGCAGTTTATCCGCCGACTGGCTGTCGCTGGTATCGGCACCATGCAGGTGATGATGTATGCCATCGCGCTTTATGCGGGTGCCGGTACTGACGAAGGGTTTCGTGATCTGCTGCGCTGGGTCAGTGCGTTACTGACGACTCCTGTTGTTTTCTACGCAGCAAGGCCATTTTTTTCGGCGGCATGGCGTGATCTGAATAACAGACATCCGGGCATGGATCTGCCGGTCGCCATTGCCATTGGTGGTGCCTATCTTGCCAGCCTCTGGGGTACCTGGCACGGCACCGGCGAAGTCTATTTTGATTCAGTCAATATGTTCACATTCTTCCTGTTAGTGGGGCGCTATCTGGAGATGCGCGCCCGTTACCGTACCAGTCACAGCTCCCGTAGCCTGCAGAGCCTGTTGCCGGAGAGCTGCCTGCGCCTGACCAGCACCGGTGCGACTGAACGGATCGTGCCTGCCGATCTGCAACCATTCGACCATATTCGTGTATTACCGGGAGAGAGTATGCCTGCTGATGGCATTGTTATTGCCGGGATCAGCTCGATTAATGAGTCCACACTCACCGGTGAGCATATGCCTGTTAGCCGAACCGTGGGGGATACCGTCGCAGCCGGTACGCTGAACACAGAAAATGTGCTGGATATTGAAGTGACACGGACAGGACAAAATACTCGCCTCGCCGCCATTTCCCGCCTGCTGGAGCAGGCTCAAAGTGATAAACCGGCTATTGCCCGAATCGCTGACCGGGTTGCCGGCTGGTTTGTCGGGGCGGTGCTGCTTATTGCCACAGGGGTGTACTATTACTGGCTGCGGCACGAACCAGAACAGGCGTTATGGATCACGCTCTCGGTTCTGGTCGCCACCTGCCCCTGTGCCCTGTCACTGGCAACGCCCACAGCGCTAACGACAGTGACTACCTATCTTCAAAGCAAAGGTTTTCTGGTAAGCCGCGGTCATGTATTGGAAGGCCTGTCACAAATCACCCATGTCGTCTTTGACAAGACCGGCACTCTGACCAAAGGTCAGCTCAGCCTGCAACAGATTCAGGTGATTAACCACTCTCGCACTGAACAGCAACTGCTTGATATTGCCGCCGGGCTGGAGGGGTACTCCGAACACCCAATAGCCGGTGCTTTTCCATCGTCGTCATTGGCGTTTTCAGATGTACTCAATATCACAGGTCAAGGAGTGGAGGGTTGCTATCAAGCCCAAATCTGGCGCATTGGCAGAGCAGAATTTGCCACTCCAAACCGGCCGCCGGTCGCACCGGACGCTGTTCATAGCTGGCTGCTGCTCAGTGCCGACCACCAGCCACAGGCGTGGTTCGCTCTCAACGACACTTTGCGCCCGGAAGCGGCGGCAGTCGTTCAGGAGCTGCACCGAAGAGGAGTACAGGTTGAGCTGCTGAGCGGCGACAGCCAAAGTGTGACCGAACATATTGGCCAGAAGGTCGGTATTCACATCTGTACCGGACAAGCAACGCCAGACGACAAACTTAAACATATTCGTCAGCTTCAGATTCAAGGAGCCAATGTCATGATGGTAGGCGACGGCGTCAATGATATTCCCGTCCTGGCTGCCGCAGATATCTCCGTTGCCATGAATACCGCTTCCGATCTGACCCGCACTCACGCTGATGCTCTGCTGCTCTCCGGTGATTTACGACAGTTACCTGAGAGTATCGACAAGGCCTGCCAAACCCGCCGCACTATTCGCCAGAACATCGCCTGGGCAATCGGTTACAACCTGTTAGTGTTGCCACTGGCCGCTATGGGCTGGCTGGCCCCGTGGATGGCTGCCATTGGTATGTCCGCGAGTTCACTGATTGTTGTTGGCAACGCCCTTCGTCTCTCGCAAGCCAACGCCAATGGAAGATGCGATGAATAGCCTCTACCTGTTAATTCCCATTGCGGTGATATTCGTCACTGTCGCCATAGCCATTTTTTTCTGGGCGGTGGATAACAACCAGTTTGATGATCTTGAGGGGCCGGCGCACAGCATTCTGTTTGATGAGCCAGAAAAATCTATGACCGAACCAGATAATCCCATTAACAAAACTGGTGAGCGCAGCCCACGATGATCCATGAACTGAGTATTACTACTGCTTTTTTGCTTGGTCTGCTAGGTAGTGGGCACTGTATTGGTATGTGCGGCGGCATAATGTCCGCACTAAGTATCGGCAGCGGTACCTCGCGGAATCCGGGTATTATTCTGGGCTATAACATCGGTCGTATATTGAGTTATGCGACTATCGGTCTGCTGATGGGAACTCTGGGCTGGTTTCTGGGCGAATTCAGCAGAGAGACCAGCATAATACTGCGCATCATTGCCGGCTTCATGCTGATTGCTATGGGGCTCTATCTGGCTGGATGGTGGTCAGGGCTGACGGTTCTTGAGCGTGCCGGACATAAACTTTGGCAGTATATTCAGCCCAGAGCATCGTCCATGTTGCCGGTGACCAGTCCGTTACATGCTGTGATTGTTGGCGCGGTCTGGGGTTGGTTACCCTGTGGGCTGGTCTATAGCACCCTGACCTGGGCGGCAGCGAGCGGAAGCGTCACAGAGTCAGCCCTGTTGATGCTGTTTTTTGGTCTAGGTACCCTTCCCGTGTTGTTTATTACCGGATTACTGGCTCGCAAAGTACAAACCCTGCTGCAAGGACACGTATTCCGATCGGTGGCCGGCACTCTGGTGATCCTGTTCGGCCTGTGGACCCTGCCTGGCCCACACCAGATGTGGCTAATGAATGCCTTCAAGACCGAGGCAGGACATGTTCATAGTGCGGATAAGGTCATAATAAACGACTAAGTTTTAATAAATAGCGCATTGAAATCAGATAAATTGGATTAACTTCATCAAGAATTGACACATATCAAGACCATCTACTCATAACAGCTTAAAATGTCAATTCGTATTTAGTGCAGATATCTGTTGTTTTTCCTGCACCTGTGGCAAAAAACTACCTTATCAGCATCCCAATTGCAGGACAAAACCATGAGTCATTCGCTCATTTGGGACTCCAGCCTGATAGCACGATATGACAGGCCAGGGCCCCGGTACACTTCGTATCCGACCGCCATTCAGTTTGACAGCCACTTTTCGGAAGAGCGTTTTCGTAACGCGATTCAAAAGAGCGCTCAAACCAACAAGCCTCTGTCCCTCTATTTCCATATCCCCTTCTGCGATACCGTCTGCTTTTACTGCGGTTGCAATAAAATTGTTACCAGGCATCGAGACCGGGCGGAACCCTATCTGGAGTTATTGTTCAAAGAGATGGCGATGTATGCCCAGCTATTGGGATACAAACCCAGGGTCGAGCAACTGCATCTTGGCGGCGGCACACCTACATTTTTGAACCAGGAACAACTGGCACGCCTGATGGCGGAAGCGGACAAACACTTTGAACTGGTCTTTGACCAGCCTTCGGATTATTCCATCGAGATCGACCCCCGTGAAGCGGACTGGGCCATGATGGGACAACTGCGGGATCTGGGTTTTAACCGCGTCAGCCTCGGCGTTCAGGATTTCGATGAAAACGTGCAGCGGGCCGTCAATCGCATCCAGCCAAAAGCGATGACGGAGAGTGTTATTGAAGCCGCCCGGGTGCTGAACTTTAACTCCATCAATATCGATCTGATCTACGGCCTGCCACTGCAGACAGTGGACAGCTTCCTCGATACCGTTGATCAGACCATCGAACTGGCTCCAGATCGACTCTCTGTTTTTAACTACGCCCATCTCCCGCACCGGTTTATGCCCCAGCGCCGTATTCGTGAGCAGGATCTACCTTCTCCCCAGGAGAAGCTTCGCATCATGGAGCTGACCACCCAGCGTCTGATCGAAGCCGGCTATGTTCATATCGGTATGGATCACTTTGCCCTGCCCGATGATGATCTGGCTGTGGCCCAGGCCGCGGGGGTTCTGCACCGCAATTTCCAGGGCTACACCACCCACGGCCACTGTGACCTGATCGCTATGGGAGTGTCGTCCATCAGCCAGATTGGCGACACCTTTGCCCAGAACCATCCGGACATGGATAACTACACGACAGCTGTTAACACTGGACTTCTGCCAATTTACCGGGGCCTCCAGAGCAGCCGGGAAGATCAACTCCGCGCTCATGTCATTCGTCGTTTGATCTGTGATTTCAAACTGAATTTCAATGACCTCGAAGCGGAATATGGCATTAATTTCAGCACTCACTTTGCAACGGAAATTCAACAGTTGCAGGAGATGATTGAAGATGGTTTGTTAACCATTGATGCCTGCGGCACAGGTTTAGAGGTTCAACCCCATGGCCGGTTACTGATTCGCAACATCTGCATGGTGTTTGACCAATATTTGCCTACCACTCAGGATCAGCCGCGCTTCTCGAGAATTATCTAGATCAGAGGGTAAACCATACAGTTTACCCTCTGTTTTTATTCACATCACTCGCCAGCTATCGTAGGCAGGCCGGCGTTACTCCAGCCAATCCAACCATCACTGAAAATGCTGATCCGGTCTATACCGGCAACATCTGCATAAAAATAGACTTCCGCCGCCCGCCAGCCACTGCCACACATAAATGACAGCGATTTATTAATATCTATTCCCTGCTGTTTCCATAAACCCAACCACTCTTCTGGATTGCGCATAGTGTTATCAGCATTACGGAATACATCCATACTGTAGGAATCTTCGTATCCGGCATAACCATATACGGCACCCGGTATACGACCACGCTTCAAGTAATATGTATAGCCACTGGTTTCACCGAGAAACTCCTCGCGAGTACGGTTATCCACCAGTACAAAAGGCTCTGAGCCGCCAATCTTTTTCTTCACTTCATCAAGGGTATCAATCACATCGGGACGCAGAGGCTGACTGAGACCAAAGTCGCTCACCGGTATTGGTTTGCGCTCTTGAGTCTCCAGAGCGTAACCCGCCATCACCCATGCCTGGTGACCACCATTCAGAATCCGTACATCTGCAACCCCCAGATACTCCAGCACACTGGCAACCCGATAGGCGGCTAACGGCTCTTCAGCGGTCACAATCACAGTGTCGTTATGGGTTAAACCGTACTCACGGGCGATACGCAGCAGCTCTTCATCGCTTGCCAGCATCCACATGGGGGGGAGAATCTTGCGAAGCGGTTCAATGCTATCCGTATTGATATGATAGGCCGTTGGAATATGCCCTTTACTGTAGGACTTATCCGCATCTCCCCAGCTGGCCTCAACGATCTTGACCGACTTTGCCTGCCCGAAGGTTTCTGGACGTTCTCCATCAATAACGGCCTTAACAATGGCAGCCGGTACAATACGATGAAAATTGGGCAACGTCTCAAGGGGTAGCTCACCATCTTCTGCCCATGGTCGAACGTTGTAGTAGTAGAGCTTCTCATACCCTTGTGCGCGCAAATAACTAGCAACAGCCTGTGCGTCTTTGCCATTGGCATCGTAAAGCAGCACCGACAGGGGACGACGAATCCCTTTGGTATCAAGCGCCTGTTGCAAGATTTCACCAACCCCCTCATCGTCTACCCGCAACCAGTTGGCAGAAAAATCAACGGCTCCAGATAGATGCCCTCCACGGGCAACACCATCCAACTTCCAACCATTGAAGGCATCCGACAAACGGGTATCGATGATAACCCAGCCACTCTGCCCCATAATTTTTTGAACTGACTCTGTGGTCAGGGTACTGGTAAACAACGCGCCTGCCGCGCAATAACCGGATAGACCGGACAGGCCAAAAACCAGCAGAAAAGACGGAATCAATCTGATAATACGTTTCATTATTTTCTCAAATACACGACTGAGGCTTCAGTGCCCTGATGTAATGATTGTTATAGAAATGGAAATTTATTGCTGACAAGTAATCACTGTCGATTCTCGCCATTTAAGAAAATGACAGAGGGAGATAGCAGGTACCAAAACGGTAAATAGAAAAAGACAAGCATGATGATTCCTGATGTGCGAGTTCAATAGTCGCATCCAAGGCTTAAAGCCCACAAGGTCGAATGTAAAAACGAAAACGTGGAGCATACGCTCCCCACTTCACTGAGACAACTCTTATGCCGCGTTCTGGCCTTCACTTTTTCCCGGGGGCTCAGCCAAACAGGTTAACTTTTGCAAGCCTTTGAAAATCCTGACGATGGATAGCAGCGAGCATACACAAGGTGGGAATAATTCTCCCGAAGCCCTCTGCAACTGAGGCTCATTTTTCACTCTACTTACACTGCATTTAACTTACACTGCATTTGACGAATCCCACGAAATCCTCCATCCCTCCCTCCATCCCTCCCTCCATCCCTCCATCCATAGGCTTCATTGGAAGCAAAGCGACCTTTGAAGGTTTGGATAGCGATGGATAGTGAGGCTTGCGTAAAGTACAAGCCTTGTAATATTTTCAAACTTGGCTTCTACCGCCGATGCGCCAGAAACATAGCGTCGGTATAAAGAGTTCTCCTGTTGTGGTTCGACAGCCTATGCGACAGCGAAAGATTATATTAGCTGACATAATGGGTCGCCGGTAATCCCTGATAGAAATCCCCACTAAATTGGCTTGCCAATTTAGTGGGGATTATGTCTAACCGACCGGTTATTGTTATTTGCGTCGGCCGGAGACCTTCTACGAGGAGGGGAACGGCGCACTCTTCTTCGTATTCGACCTCGTAGCCCGCCTCGACTGCGAATTCTGCGCCGCACTATCGGCACTATCGGTGGTACTATCGCCCACCCTCACATCCACGCTGCTCCTCTTCAGAGCGACGTCGTTGGAGGAGGTGGAGGTGGTGGGGGTGGTCGCCACCTCCACGCACGACAGCTTCACGGCGTCCGAACTCGACAGATCATTGTTGGACGATGTCTCATCCCCACCGCTGGCCTGTGCCCCTTCCATATTGTCGTCATTGTGTAACTGCGCATCTTTCTCTGACTGATCAGGAACAGACCCAGACTTATTAGGAGCCAAGGAGACACGCCTACAATAATCGTTCATTGAATGCCTGGAGTCGGAAACTAAGGTCTCGAAAGACTTACCGCGAGTGTCCTCGTCGTCAGTACACAAACTACCGGACTCGCTGGACAGGTCATCATTCACATTCCTAGTAAATGGCGAATCAATCGGAATTTCTAATTCCGACTGATTCGCCCTCAGTCCATTATTGGAAGTCCCTGAAACATTCGCCTCTCCCACCAGATCTTCATCACCCCCATCATTCGCCTCATCACCCAC
>CAMRBW010000076.1 GCA_947040555.1 uncultured Oceanospirillales bacterium
ACGAGATAGCTTCAGGTGACTGGAGTTCAGACGTGTGCTCTTCCGATCTACCGATGCGCTTCCGAACAGCCGCAATAAATTCATCAACAGCCGGCGGCTGCTCATCCCTGTAAGTGACACCCAGACCACCACCCAGATCGAGATGGGAAAGTTTGATGCCCCGGGTCGCCAGTTTATCCACCAGAGCCAGCAGTATATCCAACGTATCGAGGAAGGGTGCCAAAGTCGTTAGTTGAGAGCCGATATGGCAGTCCACGCCAATCACATCAATATTGGGCAGGCTGTGAGCGTGCTGGTAGATCGTCTCTGCGTGCCTGATATCAATGCCGAATTTGTTATCTTTCAGACCGGTGGAGATGTAGGGATGGGTTTGAGCATCGACATTCGGATTTACCCGCAGGGAGATCCGTGCGCGGGTGCTCATGTCAGCGGCGATAGTCTGCAAACGATCCAGTTCGGGAACCGACTCAACATTGAAGCAGAATACACCCACTTCCAAGGCCCGACGTAGCTCGTGAGCTTGCTTGCCGACACCAGAAAACACCACCTTGCCGGGATCGCCTCCTGCCGCCAAAACCCTTTCCAGCTCACCGACGGAGACAATATCAAAACCGGCACCCAGCTTTGCCAGTGTGTTCAGTACAGCCAGATTGGAGTTGGCTTTGACTGCAAAACAGAGCTGGTGCGAAACGTCTGCCAGTGGCAGGGCATAACTGTTCCAGGCCATCTCGATGGCTGCTCTGGAATAGATATAAACAGGTGTGCCGACAGCGTCAGCTATACGACTGAGAGGAACATCCTCCGCGTAAACTTCACCATTGCGCAAAGGGAAAAAATCCGCATGCGAGGGGCTCATTTATGATTTACACCTTCCTCGCCTGAGGTCTCGACGGCGTGCACGGCTTGAGAAGTGCTGACACTGTTTTCTGAAAATTCTGCTGGCATATACAGGCCGCCTTTCTGGCCACAGCCAGCCAGAACAATCCCTAATGTCATCACTATGAGTGCACGTTTCATGCTTGGTTCCTATTATAAATGCAGGTTATAAGCGGCCAGTATACCGTTGGAATCAAAGTCAAGACAGATACCAAACCTGTTAGCCAAACCGTATTTCTCCATCAGTCGGACCTTGATAAGGTTGAAATAACCAATAAAAACATTAAGGTACGCTGGCACTTATTGTATTAATCCATCACCATGCGACTCCGTCCCTCTCTGGCTTTTGTATTGATATTGCCTCACCTGTTTACATGTACGACAATTTATTCACTTATTTCCTTGTGTAGCCAGATCACCATGACCGATTTTGAATTCAATGACCGGATCGACAAACTCATGGTAGCAATAGAAGATGCTATCGAAGAGTGCGAGGTCGATATTGATTGTGAAAATGCCGGTGGCATCCTGACCCTGACTTTTGATAACCGTAGCCAAATTATTCTCAGTCGCCAGTCTGCCTTGAAACAATTATGGGTGGCTGCCCGCAGCGGTGGTTTTTATCTTAATTTTGAGGCCGTGCAGCAGCACTGGGCTTGTGACGGCAACGGTGAGGAGTTGGCTGTTTTGCTTAATCGGTGTATGTCTGATCAAGCTGGGGAAGAGATCGAGTTTGATCTCGGCTGAAGAGCGGGGCAAATGGCCGAAAACACCATCGCAACTAACCGCACTATGCATGCTCTTTTGAAAAGAAGCTGCCATATATCAACTCAATGGCACCAGCTGAAGTTTTTAAAATAGAGCATGGTTGATAGATGGGCATGGTTAAAAACAGTCGAACACCCCATAAAAAAAGTCGAAGGTTCACGGTACACTCTATGCTGTATCCAACCAGAATCCCGAATGTATCCATGCGCAGAATCCAGCAACTCAGCCCTCGTCTTGCCAACCAGATCGCCGCCGGTGAGGTGGTCGAACGACCAGCCTCAGTGGTCAAGGAACTGCTGGAAAACAGTATTGATGCCGGTGCGACCCGCATTGATATTGATATAGAAAACGGCGGTGTTCGTCTGATTCGTATCCGGGATGACGGTTCAGGCATCCCCCAGGATGATCTGGCTCTGGCGCTCTCCCGCCATGCCACCAGTAAGATCAGTGCACTGGAAGATCTGGAAGCTGTTGGCAGCCTGGGATTCCGGGGTGAGGCGCTGGCCTCCATCAGCTCGGTGTCACGTTTAACCCTGACATCGAGTATTGAAGGTCAGGAGACAGGCTGGAAAGTCTTTGCCGAAGGGCGGGATATGGAAACGATCTCGGCTCCGGCTCCCCACCCAGTGGGAACAACGGTAGAGATGCGGGATCTGTTCTTTAATACACCGGCTCGCCGAAAGTTTTTACGGACTGAGAAAACCGAGTTTGGTCATCTGGAGGAGGTGGTCAAACGGCTCGCTTTGAGTCACTACGATGTCGGTTTTACCCTGCGCCACAATCAGCGCACCATTCATCAGATGCGCCCCGCTAAAACCCGAGTAGAGATGGAGCGCCGCATCTCCACGCTGCTTTCACCCGAGTTGATGAATAATGCGGTAGTGGTTGATATGGAGTCTTCTGACTTGCGCCTTTGGGGCTGGGTTGGTTTGCCAACATTCTCCCGGGCTCAGGCTGATCTTCAGTATTTTTACGTCAATGGTCGTGCAGTGAAAGATCGGCTGATTGCCCACGCGATTCGGCAAGCGTATCGGGATGTGCTTTACCATGGCAGGCATCCGGTCTTCGTTCTCTATCTGGAGCTCGATCCCGCGCAAGTGGACGTCAATGTTCATCCAACCAAGAACGAAATTCGTTTTCGGGATGGTCGTTCTGTACACAATTTTCTGTACAGCACCCTGAACAGAGCGCTGGCTTCTGTGCGCCCGGAAGACCAATTGCCCCCGACAACAATGGAAAATTCCACCCCGGCGGTGGTGGCTGGTGTTCAAGGCGGTGAATTTGGCAGCCAGGAGCGTATTGATCTCAATCCGCAGCAGGGTGCCTTACCGACTTCAGGCGCACACACTTCAGCAGCGGCACCTGCCACTTCGGCCACCCGGAGCTATTCATCCGCAATGCCGGCAAGTTATGCACCGACACCGCAACCTGCTCCCATGGCTGTACGTGATCAGATGGAGGTGTATAAACAGCTCCATGAAGCTGCGCCTTCGACGGGTGTTCAGACACTGCCCGACAGCAAAGACGACGATGTTCCCCCATTGGGTTTTGCGATTGCCCAACTCAAAGGTATTTATATTGTTGCTGAAAACAGTAACGGCATGGTGCTGGTCGATATGCACGCTGCCCATGAACGGATTACTTACGAACGCATGAAAGCTGCCTGGCACGGTGCCGGTATGACGACACAGCCGCTGTTGGTACCGGAATCGATTGCTGTCAGTCTGGAACAGGCCGATGCGGTTGATGAGTTTGCTGATGATATTGCCAAACTGGGCTTCGGTCTCGAACGTATGGGACCGGAAACCATTGTCGTGCGACAGATTCCTGCACTGCTACGGGGAGCCAATATTGCCGATATGGTAAGGAAGCTGCTGGAAGACTTTGCCAAACACGGCTCCAGCGATCAGGTAAAGGCTCATATCGATGAGATGCTGGGTACAATGGCCTGCCATGGTTCGGTACGGGCCAACCGTAAGCTGACTATTCCGGAGATGAATGCACTGTTGAGGGATATGGAGCAGACCGAGCGCAGTGGACAGTGCAACCATGGTCGTCCGACATGGACGCAACTGTCTATGTCGGAGCTGGATAAGCTATTTTTGCGCGGGCGCTGATCGCTAAAAAAATCAGTACGCGCCGGCGGAGTAGGTCAGCTCATAACTATGGCTGTAGATTTCCACGATGTTGCCAAACGGATCTTCCATGTAGATCATGCGGTAAGGCTTTTCGCCCGGATAGTAATAGCGAGGAGCCTTCATGCGTGCTTTGCCACCATGTTCAACGATTTTGGCAGCCAGACCTTCCAGATCAGGATCCTGAACACAGTAATGGAATACACCTGTCTTCCAGTATTCAAAGTTGTTCTCTGGCTTTTCAGCGTTTTCGAACTGGAAAATTTCGACACCAATACGGTCACCGGTAGACAGGTGAGCAATCTTGAAACTGTTCCAGCCCGCGCCGAAAACATCTGTGCACATCTCGCCAATGGCACTATCATCCTCGGTGATTTCGGTAGGCTTCATGATCAGATACCAGCCCATAACCTCTGTGTAAAACTTCACAGCGGCTTCCAGGTCAGGCACAGAGATACCGATATGGGACATGGTGCGGGGATAGCGCTGCTCGGACATTGGTAAAATCCTGTGAGTGGAAATTCAGGGTGGAGAATACCCAACAGAAACAATGCGCTGAAATTATTATTTCTGATTTTTTTGATAATCAAACATTATGATCAACCTGACTTGGCTCAACACCTTTTGCACCCTTGTTGAAACCGGGCACTTTACCCGTACAGCAGAAAAACTGGCCATGACCCAGCCTGGAGTCAGCCAGCATATTCAGAAACTGGAACAGAGTTTGGGGCATAACCTGATTCAGCGAGACGGCAAAAGGTTTCATCTTACAGAGGCGGGTAAAAGCGTTTACAGACAAGGTCGTCTGACGCTGATGCAGTTGTCTGAGCTACAGAACTCACTGCTGACTGACGACCCATTCTCAGGCCTGTGTCGTATAGCTAGCCCCGGCAGCGTGGGCTTGAAACTCTATCCAAAACTTCTGGACTGGCAGCAGCAACATCCTGCCATTCAGCTCGACTATACCTTTGCACCTAACCAGAGTATTGAGCGGGCTCTGGAAGAACGGAAGCTGGATATCGGTCTGATCACCCGGCCAATCAGCCGCCCTGGAATGACCAGTAAACCACTCTCCAGAGAGGCGTTATGTCTTGTGACGAGTTCCAGAATACCTGTCATTAACTGGGAGGTTCTTTCCGAGCTTGGTTACATTGACCATCCCGACGGTGCGCACCATGCGACACTTCTTTTAGGGGCCAATTTTTCGGAATTCACAGAAGGCGGACAGTTGAAGCATAAGGGGTTCTCTAACCAGATTAATTTGATTTTACAGCCAGTTGCCCGAAACCTTGGCTTTACCGTGTTGCCAGCCCATGCTGTAGCAGCATTTCCTGAACAGCAACTTATCCGGAAGCACGCACTGCCATTTCCTGTTGAGGAGACGATCTATCTGGCAAAAAGACAGTGGGAAACTCTCCCCATCCGGACGAGAAAAATCATTGAGCTGATCGAAAGCGAACTTCAGCGTTAAGAGATCTCTCAGGAAAGAGCTTGCCCTTTCCCGGCTTACGTTTGGCTCCACGTCCAGTAGTCAGCATATAAGTAGTTTTGCTGACCAACTCCGTTCCAGAGTAAACCTGTGGTAGCAAGGTTTTACACAAAGAGAGAAAGAAAATCAGGAGACGGCTTGACCCGCCCCTAAAGGAGCGGGATTGCGCTTACATTTCGTTCAAATTTTAAATCTTGAAACCCACACTAATATTGAACAGCCAGGGGCTGAGATCAATTTTTTTCGTCTTCGCCTTCGCCTTCCCGTTATCGGACTTTATTGACGTAATCTTGCCATCAGGCTCAAGATTGAAATAGGATGCGGATACATTGATGAAGGCCTCCTCATCAATGCTGAACAAAGCCCCCAACTGAGCCACGAGGCCATACTCATTATCAATATCAATTTTGCTGATTTTGTTGGCATTGTTAGTCACTTTGGATTTACTGATTTCGGTGAAGTGCAGTCCAAAGCCAACATAAGGGCGCACCATATCGCTGGGCATCATAAGAAAATACTGACCAGCGATATGCCAGGGCATAATTTTGTACTGGAGCTTGTAAGTATCTGTGCCGTGGATCAACTTCTGTTTTACCTTGCTCGACCAGGAGGTTCCGAAATCCAGACCAATATCATCTGTTGCCATAACCCGCAGACCAAGGCTTCCGGTATAAGAGCTGGAATCTCTTTTGACTTTGATTTTTTGGGTCTGGCTTGTGGAATCATGCCATTTGAAACTGGTATCTTTGGGATAGACATAGGAAAGGCCAATCATGGCGGAGGTGTCGCCCTCCATCGGCCCCGCCAGAGCATGACCACCGCCCCCCATAACCGCAAAGGTAGCAAGTAGTGGTATCATCCCCTTTTTCATGTCTTTTCCCGCTCTGTGTAACATCATAGCCGCACCTCAAACTGACAAAAGCACAACGTCTGATCCTTCGACTCGTTGCTTGAGTTCACACAATTTCAGGCACACAACCCACACACTCACCCTGCATCCCGCAGGTGACATCAGCTCGATATGTATGCCTGCATTTAATCACTACTGAAGGCAGTCTAGGCACTGCCGGAGAAATTCGCCAAATGTGGTTGTATGTCTATGTCAAAAAAATTCTGTCTGTATTGGCAGGATATAGTCCTAAAATCTGTTGAAGGGCTGCTTACCTTATAGGGGAGACTGCTCTTGGTTTTTCTGCTGATCGCCTGTAATAATGCGTACGACAGGTATTAATGGATGATGGGCTTTAGAAACATGATGTTTATCCGACTCGGGATGGTGGTCTCAGTGCTGTTGTTGGCAACAGCTCTGCCGGGCTGCATCTCTTTATCCACTGCGTCCGGACCGCTCTCTGCCCCTTCACCCGCTCCTCTCGCAGGGCAGCCCGGACAACTCTTTGTACCCGCAAGCGTCAGCGATTATCAGGGCTGGAGTAAGGCTCAGGCGGTCGGTCTGAGTAGAGCCTTGCAGGAGAGCTGTAAGGTTTACGCAAAACGTACAGGACAGGTATCGGATAACCCGCTGTTCGGTACTTACGAGCAGTGGCATCCGCTCTGTACCAGGCTGTCTCAGTTAGAAGACCATGCACTGCAGTCGTTTTTTGAGAGTCATTTTGCTGTTTATCAGGTCGCGCCGGAAGAGAAGGGGTTGTTTACTGGCTACTTCACGCCTCTTTTGCACGGGAGTCGTGTGCGTTCGCAGCGCTATTCGACGCCACTGCTGAAAGTTCCGGAGGATCTTGTTCAATTGAATCCGAAAAAATTCGGGCTGAAAAATAGTAACGACCAGCGATTGAACAAGATGTTGGCCGCAAAGCTTAACGATGGTTGGATGGTGCCGTACGACAATCGTGCGGGTATCAATGAACGAGTCTGGCGTGGAGAGTACAAAAATGATGTGCTGCTCTGGGTCGATGACCGGGTTGATCGTTTCTTCCTGCAGATTCAGGGCTCCGGTACCGTCAGGCTGGATACCGGCGAAGATGTGCAGGTGGGCTTTGCTGGTCGCAACGGTCATGACTATTTTGCCATTGGCCGCTACATGAAGCAGAAAGGCCTGCTGGAAGAGGTCTCTATGCAGAGTATCAGACAGTGGCTGGATAAGAATCCTGATCGTTTGGACGAAGTGTTGCATACCAATCCGGATTTCATCTTCTTTGCCGAGTCGGAAAAATTGGGCCCAGTCGGTGCTCAGGGATCGCGGCTGATTCCAGAGCATAGTGCTGCTGTGAACAGGAGTGTTATTCCTCTGGGTACACCACTATGGGTGAATACAACACTTACCCGCAACAACACGCCATTTGCCAGAGCTATGGTGGCTCAGGATGTCGGCTCCGCCATTAGGGGTAACGTGAGAGTGGATGTTTTCTTCGGTGCCGGTGCTGAAGCTGGAGACAAAGCCGGTTATCAGAATGCCGATGGCAAGCTGTACGTCATGGTTCCTCGGTAGAATTGAACAAACGACCAGGTGAGTTTGCCTCTGTGGGTGACTCACGGGGAGGCAGTCTGGTCTTCGATAATATTGTTATCAATTCATTAGTTAAAAGCCCTGGTCTTTCAGGGCTTTTTTCATTATTTCGCAGACTTCGTATCTGTGTTGTTATTCTCGGCCGCTGCATCAGCGGCATCGGTCGCAGCACTCTCTTGCGCCTGTTTTTCCAGTTCTGCTACACGCTTTTCCAGAGCTTCCACCATTTCGCGGGTGCGCTGTAGAACAGCCATCTGAGCGGCAAACTCTTCTCTGGTCAGCAGCTCCATTTTGCTAAATGCGCTGCTCAGAACGGCCTTCATGTTTTTCTCGACATCTTCCCGAAAAGGCTGTCCGGGGGCCTGACTGACCAGTTCCTGCAACTTTTCGGCGACTGTTCCAATAAAGTCTGCTTTATCGATCATGTCTACTCCCACACCTGAATGTTTAAACCAATTGCAGCATACTGGTATCCTGATAATGGGTAAATAGTCTCTCTATACCCACTCGCATCCAGCATAAGGAAACAGGCAATGAAGTTGGTTTCAGCGATTATTAAACCCTTTAAGCTCGATGATGTTCGTGAGGCGTTGTCAGATATTGGTGTGCAGGGTATTACCGTGACGGAAGTGAAAGGCTTTGGTCGCCAAAAAGGACATACAGAACTCTATCGTGGTGCGGAGTATGTGGTGGACTTTCTGCCAAAAGTAAAAATTGAAGTGGCTATTGTTGATGAGCAGCTGGATCAGATTATTGAATCCATCATCAAAGTCGCTAATACCGGCAAGATAGGCGATGGCAAGATCTTTGTCACAGAGCTGCAGCAGGCTATTCGTATCCGTACAGGGGAGACCGGAGACGCAGCTATCTGACCACGCACCAGAGACAACAAAACAACACTTTAAAGACCGGGAGAAAGGCTGCCAGCCCGTCTCCCGAGGGTATGCATCAAGCAAGAGCTGAGTGGTAAACACCAAGGTAATCCAGTGCGGATTGTTCCCAGGTAAATGACTCTGACATAGCATTGTCGATCAAGCGATCCATGGTTTTTCTATCTTTATAGACGGCTTTGCTCTGCTGAAGACACTGATAGAGTGCGTCCTGACAGGGAAGCTCAAAGATAAAACCGGTGGCATTTTTAGGTGATGATTCATAACCCTTCACTGAATCAACCAGCCCGCCAACAGCTCTGACAATCGGCAGCGTACCGTACTTCATGCTGTACATCTGGTTCAGACCGCAAGGCTCGAACAGGGATGGCATCAGGAAGAAGTCGGAACCGGCTTCTATAAGATGTGCAAGGCTGTTGTCGTATGCCTCAACAAAACGACATTTGTCTGGAAATGCATCAGCCAGTTTTTGCAGATCGGAAGCTGTTACCTTATCCCCGGAACCTTGCAGAACCACTTGCACATCATCTTGTAAAAACTGCCACAGTGCAGGAATCAGATAGGCAAAACCCTTCTGTTCGGCAAGGCGGCTAACGAGCCCATACAGGGGCTTGTTCGGGGCGACTGGCAGCTGCAGTTGCTTTTGCAGCGTCTGCTTGCAAATCTGCTTACCGGAGCGATCATCCAGTGAATAGTTGGCGGGCAGGTGTTTATCCGTTTCCGGATTCCACTCCTGATAATCGCAACCATTCAAAATACCGGAAAAATCCTGCTGCCTGTGTCTCATGATATTAACGAGACCGTGGGAGCCCAGGTCGGTCAGCATCTCTGCCGCATAATTTGGGCTGACAGTGGTTATCTTGTCCGCAAAAGCGATACCGCCTTGCAGCAGATTGATCTGGTTGTAATGTTCAAAGTAGTTTTGATTGAACCACTGCCGATCAATGCCAAATCTATCCAGTAAGGCACTATCAGTATGTTGTTGATAGGCGCCATTATGAATGGTCAGCACGGTGCGGGTGTTGGCGAAAAAGGGATTATTCGCCTCATGCACCTTCAGGTAGAACGGCAACAGAGCCGATTGCCAGTCGTGACCATGGATAATCTCAGGCTGGAAGTCGAGGATCTTGCAGGCCTCCAGAGACGCCTTACAGAAAAAGGCAAAGCGCTCGGAGTTGTCAGCAAAACCTTCGCCATCGTAAGCGTAGAGAGCCTCACGGTCGAAGTAGTGATCGTGTTCAATCAGGTAAACCGGAACACCATCAAACACACCCTGTCGTATGGCAAAACCAGTTCTGAGATTATCGCTGATGCAGACCTCGCCAGAGCCAACGACATCTGTCGGCAGTGACTGCAAAGCCTGTTTATAAGCAGGCATGATGACTCTGACATCATGCCCCAGTTTTTTCATCCAGGGGCCCAGAGCGCCGGCCACATCGGCCAGCCCTCCGGTCTTAACAATGCCTGCAAGCTCTGAAACAGCAAACAGAATCTTCAGATTAGAAGCCAACTTTTGCTCCTCTGGGGATAACAACGATACCAGATTCGGTGACTTTGAAGCGCTTCATGTCTTCTTCAATATCAACACCGATACGAGTGCCTGGGGCAATTTCTACCCGCTTATCGACGATAACGCGGTTTAGAATAACGTCCTTACCAATTTTGGTGTTGGGCAGAATAACAGAATCGGTAATATGGGCATTGTCGCCGATATGAACATTGTAACCGACAACGCTGTTTTCCATATAAACGTCTTTGATAACGCAGCCTGTGCCAATCATGGACTTGTTGATTTGCCCTTTCCGCTGTTCGCGATTGTACGTTAACCGTGCAGGAGGGTAAGGAGGCACATAGGTGTTGATCGGCCAGCTCAGGTTGTGCAGATCAATAGGCGATGTGTCGGACAGCAGATCCATATTGGCTTCCCAGTAGGAATCAATGGTACCTACATCTCTCCAGTAGCCATTGTTGGCGCTACCTGGCACTTCGTTTTTGGAAAAGTCATAAACCATGACCTTCGCCCGCGGGTAAAGGGATGGAATGATATTTTTGCCAAAATCGTGATCGGATGCTTCATCAGCATTGTCGTCGATCAGCTCTTTTACCAGACACGCTTTGTTGAAAATATAGTTACCCATAGAGGCCAGAACATACTCTGGGTTACCAGGGATAGTTTTCACCGGACCTGTTGGCTTTTCGATAAAACCGATCATGCGTCCCGTTTCGTCGACTTCGATAATGCCGAAGTGATGAGCTTGATCAACCGGAACCGGGATAGCAGCAACGGTCATCTCTGCATCGTTGTGCTGATGGAAGTCGATCATATCGCGCACGTTCATGGTGTAGATGTGGTCGCCACCAAATACACATACAAGATCAGGGTCGTGGGATTCAATCTGGTTCAGGTTTTGGTAGATGGCATCAGCAGTGCCCTGGTACCAATCATTGCCAGTGTTCATCTGGGCAGGAAGGGTATCAATAAATTTATCAGCCAGACCTGCGATACGCCAGCAGCGCTGCAGGTGTTTGCTCAGAGAGTGGGATTTGAATTGTGTAACAAGATAAATTTTGTGTAAATCTGAGTTTACAAAGTTACTCAATACAAAATCAATGATTCGATATTGTCCGCCGAATGGGACTGCAGGTTTTGCTCTTGTTCCTGTTAATGGAGCAAGTCTAGACCCTTCTCCACCGGCCAGAATCATTGAAAGAACTGACGTCATGGCTGATTACCTTTTATTTCTTTTGCGATTTGAAGTTTTAGTTATCAACATGCCTGATGTTATAAGGCATGGTGGAAAACATTTCGTTTAACCAGAGTCTTACCAGAAATCGATGATGGCATTGCCTGATCGTCTGGTAATACGATGTTTGTTTCTTTGAGATTGTTTTCTAATTTGTTCGCAATAGAATGGCGGGAATATGAAAAACAACCTGTAATGTTAGCGGATAAAGTCGGTGTGCTTTGTTCTTGCGTACCGATATTAGTACTAAACGCATGGTCGTGACAATACCTTCTATTTTAATGAAATGCAGTCTCGTTTGTTACGTATTATGTCGTGTGTGTAAATGTGACATAATGATCGGTTTTTGTTTGTTTTCTCGAGCTGTTGGTGTTGTGGTTATGTGGTAAGTTCGAGAGGCCATAATTCAAGGCTTCCTGGGCTATTAGGTACGTTTGGTGTACTACCCCAAGTGCGAGCCGGGTGCGGATTGAGTGCGAATGGATAAGAACGCTGTCCCAGAGCAAAGACATAAAGCCGGAGAAATGGGTACATTCCGTTTCTGTCAGGCTCGTACCTTATCTGATATGGCACGTTCCTAACTGTTAACGCACAGGTCGGACAAATTGTGGTTCGACCTTATTAAGGGTGATTATGCTTTACAGTCTTCAAAATCCTATTCAGAACTACGCTTGGGGCAGTACTACGTCACTGACCGAGTTGTTTGGTATCGCCAATGACCAGAATGAGCCACAGGCGGAAGTCTGGATGGGTGCGCATCCCAATGGTTGCTCACTGGTTAAAAAAGACGGCAGTCTTGTACTGCTCAGTGAGCTGATTGCACAGGCTCCGGAACAGGTGTTGGGTGAGCGTATCAGCCAGACCTTTGGCGAGCTTCCTTATCTGCTGAAGCTACTGGCTGCTGATAAGCCGCTGTCCATTCAGGTACACCCGGAGAAGTCAAAGGCTGCAGCCGGCTTCGAGCGGGAGAATGCTCAAGGCATTCCAGCGAACGCCGGTAACCGCAACTATCGGGATGCTAACCATAAGCCGGAGCTGGTCTACGCTCTGACTCCTTATCTGGCCATGAACGCCTTTCGTCCGATGGATGAAATTGCCGACCTGTTTGAGCAGTCTGGCTGTACGCTTCTGGCAGAACAGGTCGCGGTGCTGAAAGCCTGTCAGGACAGTGATCATCTGTGCGATTTTTTTCGTTTTATTCTGACTCTGGACGGTGAACAAAAGCAGGACGCGGTTAATCAGCTGCTGGATAATGTATCCGGGAAGGGTGAAAATGACGTCGCCCGTCGTGCATTTTCTACCGTAGCCATGCTGGCGGAAGAGTATCCTGGCGATATTGGTCTGTTCTCACCCCTGTTCCTGAATGTGATTGAGCTGGCTCCGGGCGAAGCGATGTTCCTGGATGCAGAGACTCCCCACGCCTACCTGAAGGGTACTGGTGTGGAGATTATGGCCAACTCCGATAACGTATTGCGCGCCGGTCTGACGCCCAAACATATGGACGTGGAAGAGCTGGTCGCCAATACCCGTTTTGTGCCTGTGCCCGCCGCTGAGCTGCTGACCCAACCGGTTCATAATGGTATTGTCTGTAACTTCCCGGTGCCGGTGAATGATTTCAGAATTGATATCATCACCATGACCGAACAGGTAAACGTCCATGATCAGCCAGTATCCAGCGCGGAAATTCTGCTCTGTCTGGACGGCGCTGTCACTGTACAAGCCGATGGTCAACAAATAGCTCTGGGCGCTGGTGAATCCGCTTTTGTTGAAGCTTGCACCAACGCCTATCAATTGCATGGATGTGGCCGTTTGGTTCGTATCTCTGTCTGATACAAAAAAAATTTTAAGTATTAAGTAAAAAGCATCAAGGAACGAACGATGTACCAAAAAGATGTAAAAATCACTGCCGAACAAGGTCTGCACACCCGTCCTGCTACCCAGTTCGTAAAAGCGGCCAGGGTTTTTGATGCTGAGATCACCGTAACGGCCAACGGCAAGTCTGCCAAGGCTACCAGCCTGCTGAAGCTGCAAACTCTGGGTCTGGTTAAGGGCACCATGATGACGCTGTCTGCAGAAGGTGCCCAGGAACAGGACGCTGTTGATCAGCTGGTTCAGCTGCTGGGCGAACTGGAGTAACTCCTGTTTCCCCCCCTCGCAATCTCTTGAGATAAATAGTCTCCAAGCGCGGTTTTGCCTGACAGCAGCCGCGCTTTTTTATTTTTTAGATGATCTCTCAGTTTAAAGTTTAAGGTTCTCAGACGATGAGTGGTATTTCCGTTTCTCCCGGCATCGCCTTCGGTAAGGCGTTTCTCTACTCTGCCGGTGAATTTACTGTGCCGCAGACGATTGTTGCCAGCAGCCAGATCGACGGTGAAGTTGAACGTTTTCTGGAAGCTCGAACTACAACTGTTGCTCAGTTGGAAGTGATCAAGGAAAAGGCGCGCATCAATTTTGGTGAAGAGCAGGAAGAGATTTTTGAAGGTCATATTCTCCTGCTGGAAGATGAAGAGCTGGAAGAAGAGATCGTTGATTTCATCCGCAAGAACAGCAAGTGCGCCGAAGCTGGGGTTGATTTTGCCATCAGCCAGCAGTGTGAAATCCTGAGAGAGCTTGATGATGAATACCTGCGCGAACGTGCGACAGATGTTCGTGATATCGGCGACCGGGTTCTGAAGAATCTGCTCGGTATCGAAAGTATCTCCCTGAGCGATATAGACGAAGATGTCATTCTGATCGCCAAAGACCTGACTCCTTCAGAAACTGCCCAGATTGATCTGAACTTCGTCAAAGGCTTTATAACTGATCTCGGTGGCCGGACTTCCCATACATCCATTATGGCCCGCTCTCTGGAGCTGCCTGCGATTGTCGGCACCGAAAGTGTGACTGAACAGGTGCAACATGGTGATCAGGTGATTCTGGATGCCCTGAACAACAGGTTCATCATCAGCCCTTCTGTGCAGGAGGTAGAGACCTCCAGAGCGTTGCAGGCAGCTTATCAGGCGGAGCGTGAAGAGTTGAGCAAGCTGCGTACTCTGCCCGCTGAGACCTTGGACGGTCGTCGTGTAGAGATCTGTTCCAATATCGGCGGTTTGCATGACTGCGCCGGTGCCGGGCGCAACGGTGCCGAGGGTGTGGGTCTGTTCCGTACCGAATTCCTGTTTATGGACCGTGACAGTCTGCCCGATGAAGAGGAACAGCTCTCTTCTTATCGTGCTGTAGCCAAGGCGATGAACGGCCATCCGGTGATTGTTCGTACTATGGATATCGGTGGCGATAAAGATCTGCCTTATCTGGATCTGCCTCAGGAGATGAACCCGTTTCTGGGTTGGCGCGCCATCCGTATATGTTTAGATCGTCGTGAAATCCTGCGCACTCAGCTGCGTGCCATTTTGCGCGCCTCTGCCTTTGGTAAACTGCGCATCATGTTCCCGATGATTATCTCTGTGGAAGAGCTCCGTGAACTGAAAGGTGAGCTGGAAAACTACAAGGCGGAGTTGCGTGCAGAAGGTTATGCCTTCGATGAGAGCATTGAAGTCGGTATTATGGTGGAGACGCCGGCGGCGGCCGCTATTGCTCACCATTTGGCCAAAGAGGTGGATTTCTTTAGTATCGGTACCAACGATCTGACCCAGTACACGCTGGCCGTTGACCGTGGTAATGAGAAAATCTCTCACCTCTACAACCCGATGGCACCTTCTGTTCTGACTTTGATCAAGCGGGTCATCGACGCTTCCCATAAAGAAGGTAAGTGGACCGGTATGTGCGGTGAGCTGGCCGGTGACGAAAAGGCGGCACTGGTTCTGTTGGGTATGGGTCTGGACGAGTTCAGCATGAGCTCACTGTCTATCCCCGGCATTAAGAAGCTGATCCGCAGTACCAGCTTTGAAGCGGCTCAACAGATAGCAGACGATGTTCTGGAGTTGGCCACAGCGAAGGAGATTGATGACTATATCGAAGCTCGCCTGAGCAAGCTGGTGAACCGGTAATAGAGGGAAAGTTCGGCGGTTTATCGGCAGGGCTACTTTTCGGTCATCCTGTTCAACGTATGAACAGGATGACCGGAGTCTTTTGGCACACGACCATCCTTCCCCTAGAATGGAGGCGTAACTTTTTAATAACAGCAATAACAGCAATAACAGCAATAACAGC
>CAMRBW010000077.1 GCA_947040555.1 uncultured Oceanospirillales bacterium
TCCACAGGTGTTGCTGGCTCGTCCACAGGTGTTGCTGGCTCGTCCACAGGTGTTGATTTATCCACAAACTGTGGTTGTTGACATTCAAGTAGATGTCCATCCACAAAGGTCACGTCATACGCACGGCCTGCTGCCTTGTGGCCATTAATAGTGAAACTGACTTTACCACTGGTCTCGCTTCTAAGAATGGTCTGAAAGTGACCATTTTTATCTGATGTGACCCTGGCTGGAGTAAAGTGGGCCTTTGGTGAATCCGCCAAAAAGACAAGTTCCACTCCGGGCAGTGCGATACCGGTTTTGCTGGAGACTATTCCGGTTATTTTGACGCCACCACATCGCCCCGCAACAATCTTATCGTTGTCGTCGATAACGGATCGGGTGTGTAGATCAATGGTGATTTCCCGGCCAAACACTGTGACCTTGGTGGGCTCCGGTGTGCTGATGGTCTGTCCGGTTTTCAGTGTCGCTGTGGCAGACAGTAGATATTGATTACCCCTATCAGGGACGTATCGCGGAGCCCCGAACCGGCTATTGGCTACGAAATTGGCAGCAGTGCCCGTGTAGTTTATGTGAGAGATCATCCCGGGATCGCCACTGAAGCGAAGCCACTCGCTTATCTGGGTATCACTACCTTCCTTTACTTCATAGTGGTCAGAGCGGAAACGGAGAGATGATATCTGGTTCCTTTCACGGTATTCCAGACGGATATTATGATCACGCTCCACGAGCCGGAAGAGTTGGCCTGTCATGACTCTGGAGAGTTTGACCAGCGAGGGGTCTATCTGTTTGCTGAACGGCACACCGATGTAGTAGGTTAACTTTGTGCTGAGTTCGAGACCCTCATACCCTCCATCCTCACGGGTATAACCTGCGCTGACCGTGAAGAGTGGCATCGGTTGGTAGTTGAGCGAGACATCATATTTTACAGGATCGGAAACCGGATCCTTACCATTGCTGACTTCAGTCTTTTTACCAAAAAACTTTTGGCAGCCAATATCTACGGAAATCCACGGATATTGTGGGTGGTGACCTGACACATGCAGATCCACACCCTTGACGGGGCGGTCATCAAAGCAGGTGAACGGTTGTGCAGCTCTGCTATGTTTTTTTTTCCACGAACTCAAAGGCACGTAGTAGTTACCTGACACTGCGATAGCGTTCAACCCATACTCTACGCCGATACTGATGCGCCGATGTTTACGATCCGTGTCGTAGTCATAGAAAGCATTCAAGCCATAGAGGCGGGTGTTATCACTTATTCGAAAACCTGTGCCGATGTGGGTAAAGTTATGACCACCGTAACTCTTGTTAGCGTTGATCACGGCACCTGGCTGGATAAACCACAGGGATGTCTGGTCATGGTTGTCTTTTCTGGCAAAAGGTACGAGCAGATCCACCTCTCCGGATACCCGATCGAAATCAGAATCCGTATTGATTTTAACCCGTGCCGTACCATAACTGGAGAGCACATCCTGAGCATAGGCCTCGACATGATCGGTGGTTTTATCGATGACATACTGTTTCGCTCTGTCGTTTAAGTCCCCACCATTTTCAGCACCATTAAGCCTCTGGCCAAGGGTGAACAGTTGTGTGCTTATATCAAAACTTCGCGCATTTTGATTTTCACCCATGGACGGAAACTGGGGGAGAACAAATTTGGGATCAGCATGCAGCAGTGATGCAGCAAGCAACGGAAAGACTATTTGCAAGCAAACAGCTTTTTTGCAAAGGACTGTAGACTGATTCACGACTTTATAAACTGCAAGTGGTGACAAGAGTGTCAAACAGTAGACAGTCGTCGCGAATTGGTCAATGTCAGGACATCGTTTGATCCGGTGCGAGATGGACACCGGTTCAAAAGTTGACATGAATCAGAATCGATTGGTCGTATAATTTTGGCTTTCTGATATACATCCACAATAATGGAAATACTTTCCTCCTTTGACAGTCTGCTCTATCCTTGACAGCCAGCTATTATATTTGTTTTTACTACTCATTTTTTTACTACTTATCGCAGCCCTGTCTATGTCTCTCTATCACACTCTTCCCGCCCCCAATGAAGCCTTTATAACCTCCTGGAGCGGCGGTAAAGATGCCTGCTTTGCCTTCTGGCAGGCGCAGCAACAGGGTGGTAGACCGGTTGCCGTCTATACCATGCTGGATGAGAGTGGTGAGCGCAGTGGCTCCCATGGTCTTCACAAAGACATTATCAGGGCTCAGGCTGACCGGATTGGCGTTCCCGTTTTGTTCCGCACCACACTCAGAGGCACCTATGAAGCCCGTATGAAAGAGGTTGTGGCACAGGCACGGGAGCAACTACAGGCGACCAGCGTTGTATTCGGTGATATCGATCTGGAAGCCCATAAAATTTGGCTGGATCGGGTTGCGATAGCGTCGGGTATCCAACCCCGTTTCCCCCTGTGGCACTACCCACGCCGCCCGCTGGTAAATGATATTCTTGCTGCCGGTTTCAAATATATGATTGTCAGCGTTCGCCATGAGGAGATGGCGACCCGCTTTCTCGGCCAGATCATGACCCCGAATCTGGCGGAAGAGATTGCCGCTGAGGGCATCTGTCCTTCTGGCGAAGATGGCGAATTTCACAGCCTGGTGCTTGATGGTCCCTGTTTTTCCTCTCCCCTGCAGGTGAGCACCGGAGAAATTTATCGGGATGATCACGGGCACGCCATTGTTGAGGTGGCCGTGACTGGGTAAATCAGAACAGCAACTTGAGGTACTACCTTTTCCCGGATTCAGCGTCATGAGTATCAGGGAAATCTTTAGCGATACGTTTAAATACGTCCCACTCCAAAATATCCAACTCCTTCTGGAGCTGTTTTTTGAGAAGCTGTCGGTCTTGGTTTAATGACATTATTTCATTCTCATTTAAATAGGCGCTGAACTCATAAAGCTGATGAGTGTTGTCCTTTTCTTTACTATTTTTAATGCTTTGAATATATTGAAGAGTTTTTTCCTTCTGTTTGATTAATGCATCCGCATAACCATAAGCGATGGCTTGTATATCAGTGAAGCGTTCATAACTTCTCACCCAGGTGGCCCATTGACTATTGGCAAATTTAATCTCATAAGATTCATATCTCAGTCCAAGCTGTAGCAGTTCAAATAATGAAAAATAGAGATAGTGCTGTGCATGTGCCAACTCGTGAGCGATAAGTCCTAAAACAGCTTCATTGTCGTCAGACTCTTTGAGATTTGATGTAAATAACGCATAATTCAAGTTGATTTGAGCACCGGTCACATCAAGAAGATAGTTAAATCTTGGTATTGTATTTCCAAGCCGTTGGGTTTTTTTTAAAACATATTTTTGAGTGAAGGAGCCAATGTTATATTTTCTTGTGACATCGTCCTGAATATCCACCAGATTCGAGTAATTTTTGTTTATTTCATCATGTTGAAGCGGTGATAAATTAACGTCCTGAGTGAGGATGACAGTGCCTTCCTCATGTCCGGCACATCCAGAAAGAAGAATCGATACACAGGCCAATACACAGATTGTTGATATTATTTTCATAATCGGAAAAATCCTGTTTTTACATAAATATAGGACTTATGCATTGATAGCACCCACGAATGTTGGTAACAAGTGATTCTTGTTTTTTATAAAATTCTCGATAAAAGTGCCAGTAATGCTGGATTCAAGCAGAAACCATGACATCAGCAACCCTTTGGTTATGATCGGCACGTGTCGTTTATCGAACTTGCTTCTCTTTTGGGACATCGTTCTGCACTGGGTAGCCAGGCCATTAGTGTGATTTCTGAGTGTGAGAACTACGAAATGTACCAGCAGCTGGCTCACATTTAGAAGATCAGTCGATTACACTTATTGTATTAATCCAGCCCTGTCCATAAAAGCCTGTCCATGAAAAATCATGAACAGGCTTTAAAATACCTCACCCAATCAGACGAGGTGTGCGGCAATACAGCCAAACATCTTAAGACTTCTGTCGCACAACCTGATAGCGGCGTCCCAGATACTTGATAGGGGCACTGGCGACATGCACCATCCGTGTGAATGGAAACAGCACAAACAGGGTCACACCCAGCAGCACATGGGCTTTATAGACCACCCCCACCGGAGCAATGGCCGCAGCGGCATCCAGCGGCTGCAAAGTGACGATCTCCTGCGCCCAGTTGGCCAGCATAACCATGACCGAACCATCCATATGCTGAGAGGATGCGACGATGGTTCCCAATCCCAGCAGCAACTGAGCCAGAAGTACAAACAGCACCAGAATATCCGAAGTGCTGCTGGTTGCCCTGATCCGGTCATCGGTCAGACGACGATGGATTAACATCACCAGACCAGCAAGACAGATCAGGCCAAAGAAGCCACCGGACACCATGGCAAGCAGCTGCTTGTCGGCAGTGGATATAAAGGTGTGGTACACCGATTCAGGCATCAACAAACCGATAAAATGGCCGCAGAGGACAAAAATAATACCGATATGGAACAGGTTGCTGGCCAAAAGCATATTCTTTTTACGCAGCATCTGACTGGAGCCGGCCTTCCAGGTGTACTGGGCGTAGTCGAACCTTGCCCAGCTCCCGATAAGACAGACGGCAACGGCGATATAGGGATAGACCCCAAACAGCAGCATGTTGATGTCCATTACAATGCCCCCTTCTGATGGCCTGGGCTGGCATCAATAAAATGCACCGGCTCTGGCATGAGTTGTTTTTCCTTCATGGGACGCTGGCTACGGTTACAGCCGTTTTGGGCGGTACCGTTTCCGTCACCGCCGCCAAAAGTCACCATCTCCTCCTCCCAGATTTTATCCATTGCCTCAAGCGTGTCGTCTGGTTTCTCCTGTGCCGCCTGCTGCTTCAGCGTGTCCATCGCCACCGTCGCACCACTGATAACCAGCAGCGCCTCCATACAGCTGGCATAGGGACTTTGCTTCTCCTGCAGTCGGGCGCTCAGCATACCGAGAATATGCGCGACATCTGCCAAACCACTACGGGCTTCAATACCGTCACACAGGGACAGGTATTCAAGGTAGAGAGGCAGGTAGTCGGGCAGCTCCCTGACATCAATATCAAGCCCTTTCTGGCTATATTGCGCCATCAGATCAACCATGGCCTGGCCCCGGGCACGGCTCTCACCGTGTACATGTTCAAACAGCAACAGTGACAGATAACGACCACGCCCAAATAACTCGTCATAGGCCTCCTGCACATCCATCAACTCAGCCTCAGCAAGCCACTGTAAACAGACGACCAACTGTTGCCGATGGCTGCGGGGGATCTCCCGGGCGCTATCGATAATGTCCTGCAACTCCCCGGCATACTCTTGAACCTGTACGGACGGGTAGCTCAACAGTAGTGAGATCACCTTCAGCAGTTTGATCGATTGCTCCTGATTTACCGGCGGCTTCAGGGCAGATTCTGTTGTTTGTGCCATCGCTTATTCCTCATACACCTGAACGACATCAATAAGATCACGGCGATCGGTTTTCTTGCCGCCAAACATATTGACCTCAGAGTTGCCACCGCAACCATCACCAAAGCTGAAACCACAACCAGAGCGGTAACCGTAGGTGTCATTCATGGCATCTTCACGATGGGCTGAAGGGATCACATAGCGGTCCTCATAGTTGGCAATGGCCAGGTATCGGTACATCTCTTTGGCCTGTTGTTCTGTCAGACCATTGTCCGCTAACACCTGAAGATCTTTTTCGCCATCGACCTGCTCAGAACGCTTATAAGCCCGCATGGCCAGCAACCGCTTCAGCGCCCGCAGCACCGGCTCTTTATCACCGGCGGTCAATAAATTAGCCAGGTACTGAACCGGTATCCGCAAGCTCTCCACATCGGGAATCACCCCATTCATCCCCAGCGTTCCGGTGGCAGCGGCGTGTTGCACAGGCGACAGTGGCGGTACATACCAGACCATCGGCAAGGTGCGGTACTCCGGATGCAGGGGCAGCGCCAGTTGCCAGTCTATGGCCAGCTTATAGACCGGGGACTGTTGAGCCGCTTCGATCACCGAATCGGTGATACCGTCCTTTCGAGCCTGTTCAATGATGGCGGGATCATTCGGATCCAGGAAGATCTCGCACTGCTTTTCATAGAGATCCTGCTCATCGGCACAGGCGGCCACTTCTTTGATCCGGTCAGCGTCGTACAGCAGTACGCCCAGATAGCGGATACGACCGGTACAGGTCTCACTGCACACCGTTGGCATACCGGATTCAATCCGTGGATAACAGAAGATGCACTTCTCTGATTTACCACTCTTCCAGTTAAAGTAGATCTTCTTGTAAGGACAGCCGGAGACACACATCCGCCAGCCCCGGCACTTGTCCTGATCAATCAGTACAATGCCGTCTTCCTCACGCTTATAGATCGCACCACTGGGGCAGGAGGCGACACAGGCAGGGTTCAGACAGTGCTCACACAGACGTGGCAGATACATCATGAAGGTGTTTTCGAACTGGCCGTAAATCTCCTTCTGCATATTATCGAAGTTTTTATCTTTGCTGCGTTTGGCAAACTCGGTGCCCAGAACATCTTCCCAGTTGGGCCCCCATTCTATTTTCTCCATCCGTTTGCCGGTCAACACCGAACGGGGACGGGCCGTTGGCTGATGCTCCCCTAAAGGTGCGGTATGCAGATGCTGATAATCAAAGTCAAAGGGTTCGTAATAATCATCAATCTCCGGCAGGTCCGGATTGGCAAAAATCTTGGCCAGCGTACGAAGCTTGCCGCCAATTTTTGGATTGATAGAGCCATCTTTATTGCGAACCCAGCCCCCCTTGTACTTGTCCTGGTTCTCCCACTCCTTCGGATAGCCGACACCCGGTTTGGTTTCCACATTATTAAACCAGGCGTATTCCATCCCTTCCCGGGAGGTCCAGATATTTTTGCAGGTGATAGAGCAGGTATGACAACCAATGCACTTATCCAGATTGAGGACCATGCCTACCTGTGATCGAATTTTCATTGAGGCATCTCCTTAAACATGTTCAGCCAGAGGTTGTGGTAAAGCATTGCCATCGGGACCATCAAGCCAGTCGACCTTGTCCATCTTGCGAACCACCACCATCTCATCACGGTTACAACCTACCGTTCCGTAATAGTTGAAGCCCCAGGCCAGCTGGGCATAACCGCCAATCATATGGGTGGGTTTCATCACTATCCGGGTCACCGAGTTATGGTGACCGCCACGGGTACCCGTCATCTCTGACCCCGGCACATTCACAATGCGCTCCTGGGCGTGGTACATCATGGCCATACCTTCCTTCACCCGTTGGGAGACCACAACCCGGCAGGCTATGGCACCATTGATGTTAAATACCTCTACCCAGTCGTTGTCTTTAATGCCCACCTTGGCCGCATCCACTTCGCTCATCCAGATAATCGGGCCACCTCTGGCCAGAGTCAGCATCAGCAGATTGTCTGAGTAGGTACTGTGAATACCCCATTTCTGGTGCGGGGTGATCCAGTTAAGAACAATCTCCTTATTGCCATTCGGCTTCTTGTCTTTCAGGGCATCTGTCGTGAATGTTTTAATCGGTGGACGATAGGAGACCATTTGCTCACCAAAGGCCTGCATCCAGGTGTGATCCTGATAGAACTGCTGTCGTCCGGTCAGGGTGCGCCACGGAATATATTCATGGACGTTGGTATAACCGGCGTTATAGCTGACATGCTCATCTTCAAGACCGGACCAGGTGGGCGATGAGATAATCTTGCGGGGCTGGGCCTGGACATCACGGAAACGGATTTTTTCGTCCGCTTTCGGGCTGGCCAGATGGGTGTGTTCCCGACCGGTTATTTTACCCAGCGCCTCCCAGGCTCGGACGGCGACACTGCCGTTGGTCTCCGGCGCCAGAGTCAGAATCATCTCGGCGGCATCAATGGCGGTATTAATCTGCGGCCGACCTTTGCTGACCCCCTCTTCGGTCACCCGATGGTTAAGTTCACCCAGCAGGGCGACATCCTGTTCGGTGTTCCAGCTAATGCCTTTACCGCCATTACCCAGTTTTTCCAGCAAAGGACCCACGGACGTATATTTTTTATAGATATTGGGATAGTCACGCTCAACCACCACCATATTGGGGGCGGTCTTGCCGGGAATCAGATCAACATCGCCCTGTTTCCAGTCCGCCACAGAAAATGGCTGGGCCAGCTCCCCCGGAGTGTCGTGAAGGATAGGGACGGTGACAATATCCTTCTCAATGCCCAGATTGCCTTCAGCCACTTCCGAGAACTTTTTGGCAATCCCCTTGTAGATATCCCAGTCGCTCTTTGACTCCCAGGCCGGGTCAACGGCTTTCGACAGTGGATGAATAAACGGATGCATATCCGAAGTATTCAAATCATCCTTCTCATACCAGGTGGCCGTTGGCAGCACGATATCGGAGTAGACACAGGTAGACGACATCCGAAAGTCCAGAGTGACCACCAGGTCCAGCTTGCCTTCGTAACCCTTGTCGGTAACGTCGGCTTCCTGTGGCTGAATGCCTCCAGATATACAGGTATCGTCGTTCATCACACCATTTTTGGTACCCAGCAGATATTTGAGCATGTACTCATGCCCTTTACCGGACGAACCGAGAATATTGGAACGCCAGATAAACATCACTCTCGGGAAGTTGGCCGGGTTATCAGGTTGCTCACAGGCGAAGCGAATATCCCCCGACTTCAGACTCTCCACCAAGTACTCTTTGGGATCTTTCCCTGCCGCTTCGGCCTCTCTGGTAATGTCCAGCGGGTTCCGGTTTAACTGCGGGGCGCTGGGCAGCCAGCCCATCCGTTCCGCACGGATGTTGTAGTCCAGCATATGCTCCGGCATCGCTTCCCGGTCGGCCAGCGGGGAGAGCACATCATGGATATTGACCTTCTCATGGCGCCACTGGGAGCTGTGGTTATAGAAAAAAGAGGTGCTGTTCATCTGCCGGGGAGGACGACTCCAGTCCAGACCAAAGGCCAGTGGCAGCCAGCCGGTTTGGGGCCGCAACTTCTCCTGACCCACATAGTGGGCCCAGCCGCCACCGGACTGACCCACACAGCCACACATGATCAGCATATTTATCAGACCACGGTAGTTCATATCCATGTGATACCAGTGGTTCATGGCGGCACCGACAATCACCATGGCCTTGCCATGGGTTTTGTTTGCCGTATCCGCAAACTCCCGGGCGACCTGTATCGCCTTCTCCCGGGCGACACCGGTGATCTTTTCCTGCCAGGCCGGGGTGTAAGGGACCGTGGCATCATCGTAGCTGGAGGCGACATTACCGCCACCAAGACCGCGGTCAATGGCATAATTGGCCATCATCAGATCGTAGACGGTGGCCACTTTGGCCTCCGTGCCGCTGGCCAGCTTTATGGTTCGGTAAGGTACCTGACGAATCTGGATCTCACTGCCTTCCACATGGCTCCAGTGGTCATGCTCAATACCGGCAAAGTAGGGGAATGCAACAGGTGTTGCCTGTTTTGGTCCATCAATTAAAGAGAGTTGTAGTTTAGTCTCCTCTCCCTGCCTCCCTTCGCGGGCCTCAATATTCCACTTGCCAATGCCATCGCCCTGCTCACCCCAGCGATAACCAATAGCACCTTGAGGGGAGACCAGACTGTCGCTGTTTTCATCCAGGGCGATGGTCTTCCATTCCGGATTGTTGTCCTGTCCCAGATTGTCATTGAGATCCGATGCTCTCAGGAAGCGGGTAGGTTTACTGGCGTCATCCCCAAAATCTTCCAGCATGACCAGCATCGGAAAATCTGAGTAGCGACGGACGTAATCAGTAAAGTACGCGCTGGGATTTTCCAGATGGAACTCTTTCAAAATAACATGGCCGAACGCCATGCCCAGTGCCGCATCGGTACCCTGCTGAGGGTTCAGCCACTGGTCAGCCAGCTTGGCCACCTCGGAAAAATCAGGGGTGATGGCGACAGTCTTGGCACCTTTATAGCGAACTTCAGTAAAGAAGTGGGCGTCCGGGGTGCGGGTCTGAGGCACATTGGAGCCCCAGGCGATGATGTAGTTGGAGTTGTACCAGTCGGCCGACTCCGGCACATCGGTCTGCTCTCCCCAGGTTTGGGGAGAAGAGGGAGGCAGGTCACAGTACCAGTCATAGAAACTCATGCTGACCCCACCGATCAACGACAGGTATCGTGAACCGGCAGCGTAGGAGACCATGGACATAGCCGGAATCGGTGAGAAACCGATTATACGATCAGGGCCAAACGCTTTAATGGTATAGGCGTTGGACGCAGCAATGATCTCATTGACCTCATCCCAGTGGGAGCGAACAAAACCGCCCATGCCCCGCTTGCTTTTATAGAGTTTGGTTTTTGCCTCATCACTGACAATCGAGCCCCAGGCTTCCACCGGATTGCTGTAGTGAGCCCGCGCCTCACGCCATAATTTCAGCAAAGGCTTACGCACCTTGGGATATTTCAGGCGGTTGGCGCTGTAGAGATACCAGCTGTAGCTGGCACCACGAGGGCAGCCTCTGGGCTCGTGGTTTGGCAGATCGGGGCGGGTACGGGGATAATCGGTTTGTTGGGTCTCCCAGGTCACCAGACCATTTTTCACATAGACCTTCCAGCTACAGGAGCCGGTACAGTTAACACCATGGGTAGAACGCACAATTTTGTCGTGTTGCCAGCGCTGGCGATAGCTGTGTTCCCACTCCCGACTCTCATTGCTGACCTCGCCATGGCCGTCAGCAAACTCCCCCTGCTTCTTCTTGAAAAACTGAAGCCTGTCGATTAGGTGACTCATTTTATTATTCTCTTTCTTATGAACTGCAAAGTGTCACTCTAAGTGCTGTGATTTTTTTTGGAATTATTTACGGGTTTTTATATTCAGCCCCTGGACGCAGATAGAACCACCAGTTAATAACGATGCAAACCGCATAGAAGGCAGCAAAACCATAAAGGGCATACTCGGGAGTTGTCGCCTTTATTTGTTCGCCAAACACCTGGGGAATATAAAAAGCGCCATAGGCGGCGACGGCGGATGTCCAACCGAGTACGGGGCCGGCCTGCTCTTTCGGAAAGATCATGGCGATAGTTCTGAATGTTGAGCCATTACCGATACCGGTTGCGGCAAAAAGCACCAGAAACAGCAGCAGGAAGGGGATAAAGTACTCTTCCGGTGTCGCTGAGGCATAAGCGGCTTTCATATAATAGGCGACACCAAGTGCACTGATCGCCAGCACCACAGAGACAATCTGGGTCACCAGTGCGCCCCCCACTTTGTCCGCAATCCAGCCGCCAAACGGACGAATCAACGCACCAACAAACGCACCCATCCAGGCGTACATCAGTGCAGATGGGCCGTTGGGATTGACGATGTCATGGGTCATCACCCCATCCACCTCAATGTGGCTGTAGCCAAAAATAACCTTGATAGCCAAAGCGAAGGCGGCGGAAAAGCCGATAAAAGAGCCAAAGGTCATGGTGTAGATCACACTCATCACCCAGGTGTGCCGGTGGTTAAAGATTTGATACTGACGTTTAAGGCTGGTGCTGATCTGCCCCGGAAACAGTTTCAGCAGCATGACGGTGGCAAAAATAACCCCGACCAGAACAATCTCTTTCGGTATACCAAAACCGGAACCATTAGCACTTTCCGGCAGTATCAGCCAAAGGCCGGCTATCGCAGTCATAAAGCCCACCAACAACATCGCACTGATAACGGCAAATGACGTCAGTGGCTCACCAATATCAGGCGACACCTCCTGGGTACGGATATTGTTCATACCAAACCAGCCGGCAAAAGCCAGAGGAACCAGAAACAGCAACCAGACAACCCCGCCATTTTGAATCCAGGTTTCACTGCCGGCCGGAATCTTGCCGATCAGGGTGCCGGAGGTGTTTTCCAGCACCATAGACTCACCGCCCATGGTGCCAAACAGCCCGAAAGTCATCACCAGTGGCACCAGAATTTGCATGGTGGTCACACCAAAGTTGCCCAGCCCGGCATTTAATCCCAGCGCCAGCCCCTGGGATTTTTTGGGAAAGAAGAAACTGATGTTGGACATGGAAGAGGCGAAGTTGCCACCGCCAAAACCAGAGAGCAGCGCCAGCAATTGGAATGCCCATAGGGGGGTATTCTTGTCCTGCAGGGCGATGCCGGCGCCGAGTGCCGGCAACATGAGCAGGGCGGTTGTGAAAAAGATGGTGTTGCGACCACCACACAAACGGATAAAGAAGCTGCTGGGAATTCTGAGGGTCGCACCGGTCAAGCCGGCGATCGCCATCAGGGTAAACAGCTCAGATTTCTCGAATGGAAAGCCGAGGTTGAGCATTTGAACCGTGATAATGCCCCAGTAGAGCCAGACAGCAAAGCCACATAAAAGACTGGGTATAGATATCCAGAGATTGCGGTTGGCTATCCGCTTGCCCTCCTTCTCCCAGAACTCCTGGTCTTCAACATTCCATTTATGCAGATCAGACATGGTCACCCTTCCCTTTCTTGCTTTTTTTATACTATTTGTAATGGGAGATACTGGTTACAGGCGAAAATCGATCAGGTGATATTTTCCTTCATCTCCAGCCCCTCTTCCCGACGCAGTTTGCGAATGGCCAGATGCATCAGAATCATGCACGCTGCCAATACGCCATAAAGCACCATAAAGCAGGAGCTGCGAACACCGACCAGATCTGCGGCAATACCAAAAATAATGGGGAGAGAGAAACCGCCCAGTCCACCCAGCACACCGACCATACCGCCAACAGAACCCATATTTTGCGGGTAGTAGTCATGAATCAGGCGATAAATGCTGGCCTTGCCAATCCCCATGGCAATACCGATGACAAAGACCAAAGCGGTGAACAAGACGACGTCTAACTGGATATTAATGACGACATCATCTTCGATACCGTGGACGGTCATGGTGGTCTTTGGATAGCTCAGGAAGAACAGGCAAACAAGGGAGACCCAGAATACCGCCCAATTGATAGAACGGGCACCGTATTTATCAGATAACCAGCCACCAAATGCCCGGATAACACCGGAAGGCAAGGTGAAGATCATAGTAATCAGCGCGGCGGTTTTCAGATCGAGGCCGTACTCACCGACGTAGTACCGGGGCAGCCAGAGAGCCAGTGCGACAAAACCGCCAAACACAAAGTAGTAATAGAGACCAAAGCGCCAGACCCTGCCCTCTTTCAAAGGTGCCAACTGTCCGGCCAGGGTTTGTCGTTTCAAAACAACATTGCTGTTTTTATCGTGGGCCGGATCATGCCAGGTAAATAGCCAGAAGAGCACAGCCATAATGACCATGGCGATAGAGTACACCTTGGGTACCATCTGCCAGCCGTAGGCAATCAGGATGGAAGGAGCCACCAGGTTGGTAATTGCGGCCCCGGCATTCCCGGCACCAAAGATTCCCATGGCGGTACCCTGTCGCTTATCATCAAACCAGGCTGAGGTGTAGGCAATACCGATAGCAAAAGAGCCACCTGCCAGCCCGACAAACAACCCGATCACCAGGTATTGCCAGTACTCAGTGGCAAAGGCCAGACCATACGTAGGAATGGCAACCAGAATCATCTGTATAAAGAAGACGATTCGACCTCCGTACATATCGGTAAGAATACCCAGCGGCAGTCGGGTAATGGAGCCTGTCAGAATGGGGGTCGCAACCAGAATGCCGAACTCGGTCTCTGAAAGGTTTAATTCCTGTTTGATCTTTATGCCGATGATGGAAAACATCGTCCAAACGGCAAAGTTCACGGCAAAAGCTACCGTGTTCATGCCCAAAACAGTCCACTGTTTGCGGGTATGGGACGCCATAACGATGCCTCTTAATTTTTATTATTTTCAGGTCATCATAGTGACAATCTAACAGTGACTTCAATGAGCAACACAAGTCAAAAGTAGATACGTTGATATATATCAATATATCTGCATTTTCCTCCTTTCTTTCCCTCCGTAATCCATGATCATCGTTTAATGCATTCATGCATTTTTTCAGACTTGAGCTGACAGTTTTCGTCAGCTACAAAAATTGGAAATTTTGTCAGTATGATTATCGGAGCTTCATATGGGGAATGGGTCAATAATAATGATTTTTTTATTTGAGCGAGCGCTTACGAACTCTATTATCTCTTTTTCTTGTTCAAACTTTATATCATGAAGTGCGTTAAGAAATTCGAAATCAGTGCCGTCGGTAAAATGTATCGTGTACTCATCTCTTCTGACGATATTGCCATTAGGTGCTTCGAACGATTTTGTTAATTTAATGTTTTTAATCTCATCATATCCATAGGACTTTTCGCCAATGCCGAAGAACCTGTTAACGACAAATGCGTCATCTGTGACTCTTGTGTAAGAATCAAGTGCTAAAAACGTTAGTGCCAAACAGACCGGAACGATACCAGATGCTAAACAGGTAAAAACCTTCAATCCGTTTACGCCATGTTTCCGGTCTGCATACTCCGTATACTCACCATACCGTTCTTTGCCTAATAGAGTCAGATAGAGAAAATGTAATGGGATCGAAGAGAGGATTAACCCCATGAAAAAAGCGAGTAATATCCAAATATCCTGATGTTGCGGTATGAGATATTTGCCTGATTCAATGTGTGAGATTTGAATCGTTGCCAGTGTGCTAAGGCACCCCCATGTTAAAAAACCGACGAGTCCAACAAATACCGCAACAAGTATGAAAGACAGTTGGTCCCAGTTTCGATACTCTTCCTCAAGTTCAGCTAAAGTCTTGCTGGAATTTATGACGGGTTGGAATACGTTTACTTTGCGTATCAACGCCATAATTATAACGGTAACAATAAAGCTAACAGCCATGCCCGACCATCTTGATGAGCTATCCATAACCATGTTCTCCCAATGTTGCTGTTATTGTAGGTAAGAGCGTAAGCAATGAGCCTGTGGCGCTATGAACTATAGGATGTCCTGTATGTTTTTTTGAACGATATGTTTACAACC
>CAMRBW010000078.1 GCA_947040555.1 uncultured Oceanospirillales bacterium
CCAATCGATACAAACTGCGAGCGGTGAAGCGGGAGACCCAGTCAGTGATTCGCTGATCTCAATTGAGATCGTTCACAGCGGGTCGGGTTCAATGAAGTCAGAACGACGAAGACTGAATATCCACGCGGGCAGGGAGTCGGATAGACTCATAGTAGTGAAGAAGCCGGCGAACAATATGCAGGCAAAACAACCAAACCATAGCGGAGTCGGTGGAGCGAAGTCTTTAACGTTAAAGAAAGGCGTCTAACGGCAAAGAATGGCGCAACACGCCGGATCTGACTGCAACACTCTGATCGTATACGAAGGTGCAGAAGCAGGATCGTCAGGGCTGGTGCGTCTACATACCAAAGCAAAGCAAAGCAAAGCAAAACAGAACCGGTCGCTGCAGTTCGATAATCTGTTGCACCCTATCACCTCGGCCTTATTGACGAAGGCATACTCTTGCCTGAACCGAAAAGCGGCCAGAGGCGTTGATGGGGAGAGCGGGACAAGTTATGGCAAGCATTTGTCGGAACGGATCAAGACCCTTCATAAACGTCTTCACACTCAAGGGTATAAGCACAAACCCGTACTTCCAGATGTGAGCCTGCTGTAGGGCAATCTCTACTTAGCGCAACCGTCTCAACAACACATAGACAGCCCCGGTGCCACCATCGACCGGCAGACAGGAGGCGAACCCCAACACGTCTGGCAGCTGTTTCAGCCAGACATTGACGTAGCTCTTCATCGTTCTTTCCGATTGCCGACTGCTGTGGGACTTCCCATGAACAATGCGAACGGTGGTGTAGTGGTGGTCTCTGCAAAAGTTGATAAAGTGCACGACGGTCTCTCTGGCATCTTCAAAGGTGTAACCGTGAAGATCCAGATTGTACTGAACCGGAAGCTGACCCAATCGCAGTTTTTGCAGCTTGCCATGTTGCAGACCGGGGCGCTGGTGTTCGATGTGCTCTTCTGGGGCAATGGCAATCATGTGGCTGTCGGACAAACCATCAACGACAGAGGTTTTCTCGGTTGTCGCCTGCATGCGTCTCAGACGCAGGGTAAACTCCGGAATCTTTGTTCGGGATGTGCTTACATCGGCTTTTTTGTTTTTCAGGGGTTTGACGCCAGACATCGCTCTGGCCAGTAATTCCCGATCTTCGTCGTTTACCATTTGTTATCCACCACGGGCTGCGGTATTAACCACATGAACCAAATGATGCGGGTTTTACAGGTTTTTCCAATCGGGTGTCAATCTGTAACGCTTAAATGATGGTGTTTCCTGTTAGAATGTCAGCCCTGTTTTTATGCCTGAAGGATTGGCAATGCCTATACACTCTGCGGATAACCTGAAAGATTGCGAGGGTCTGGTGACCATTGGCGATTGGTTACGCTGGACCTACAGCCGTTTCAATGAACATGAACTGTTTTTTGGGCATGGCAGTGATAACAGCTGGGATGAAGCCTGCCATTTGGTCTTGCAGGCGCTGGAGCTGCCATGGGACTTTGATGCGTCACTCTACCATTGCCGGTTGACGGAGACCGAGAAGCGCCGTTTGCACACTCTGGTTCAGTGTCGTATCGAGCAGCGCATGCCGACGCCCTACCTGCTTAACAAAGCCTGGTTCTGTGATTTGCCGTTCTATGTTGATGAGAGAGTACTGGTGCCGCGCTCTCCTATTGCCGAATTGATCCGCAATGGTTTTCAGCCCTGGATGGGGCATACACCGGTCAACCGTATTCTGGATCTGTGCACCGGCTCAGGTTGTATCGGTATCGCCTGTGCTGAGAGTTATCAGGAGGCGCAGGTGGATCTGTTGGATCTCTCGTCTGATGCTCTCGAAGTCGCGAACATCAATATAGATCGTTTTTCTCTATGGGATAGGGTGCAGACCATCAAATCTGATCTGTTTTCTGCTCTGAGCGAGAGGGAGAAGAAGCCCCGGTATCAGATCATTGTCACCAATCCACCCTATGTGGATGCGGAAGATATGTCTGACCTGCCGGAGGAGTACCATCACGAGCCTGAGCTTGGTCTTACTGCCGGTCATGATGGTCTGGATCTGGCGCGCATCATCCTGCGTGAGGCCCGTGATTATCTGACCGATGATGGTATTCTGGTCATGGAAGTGGGTAACAGCTGCTTTGCTCTGGACGAGGCCTTCCCGGATGTGCCATTTACCTGGGTCGAGTTTGAACAGGGCGGACACGGAGTCTGTCTGCTGACAGCCGCTGATCTGGACCGGTACCGTGACAGTTTTGCGGTCGGTGCCTGACTATATAATATTGCAATATCGCAAAAACAGATCGCAAAAATGGATTGAACAGGGGGCGGACTCTGTGCAATTCCTGCCCCTTGGATTACGTGTGTAAAGGTGGGTTATGGCTGGGAATTCCATCGGTAAACTGTTTATTGTTACAACCTTCGGAGAGAGCCACGGCCCCGTTATTGGCGGTGTTGTCGATGGCTGCCCTCCCGGTATTGAACTCTCCGAGGCTGATCTGCAGCACGATCTTGATCGCCGCAAACCTGGAGCCTCGGCATTCACCACTCAGCGCAAGGAGCCGGATCAGGTGAAAATCCTGTCCGGGGTTTTTGAGGGGAAAACGACCGGAGCCCCGATTGCCTTGTTGATCGAAAACATGGATCAGCGCTCAAGGGATTACTCTACCATCAAGGATATTTTCCGCCCGGGTCACGCGGATTACACCTATCACCACAAATACGGTTTTCGGGATTATCGCGGCGGTGGTCGCTCTTCCGCCCGGGAGACCGCCATGCGGGTCGCGGCTGGCGCCATTGCCAAAAAATATCTTGCCCGGTACGGGGTCGAGATCCGCGGCTATCTGGAGCAGATGGGTGATATTCGCATAGAAAACTTCGATTGGGACGAGGTGGCTAACAATCCGTTCTTCTGCCCTGACGCTACGAAAGTACCTGAAATGGAAGAGCTCATTATCCGCCTGCGCAAGGAGGGCGACTCCACCGGCGCTCGTATTACTGTGGAAGCGACCGGCGTTATGGTGGGTCTGGGAGAGCCGGTCTTTGATCGTCTGGATGCTGATCTGGCCCATGCCCTGATGAGTATTAACGCTGTGAAAGGGGTGGAAATCGGAGCCGGTTTTGCCTCCGTGACGCAACGGGGAACCGAGCATCGGGATGAGATAACCCCGGAGGGTTTTCTCTCTAACAATGCGGGTGGCATTCTGGGTGGGATCTCTTCCGGTCAGACCATTCGTGCCAGTATTGCCTTGAAACCAACCTCGAGTCTGACGACCCCCGGGCGCTCCATTGACATTCATGGTAAAGCCACGGAGGTGGTGACCAAAGGGCGGCACGATCCCTGTGTCGGAGTAAGGGCAACGCCGATTGCGGAAGCCATGGTGGCGATCATCCTGATGGATCACTTATTGCGTCACCGGGGGCAGAATACCGATTTCCGGCGTTAACAGTAGTAATAAAAAACAAGGCGTAACCCGTTTTTATCAACTATAAATCCCCCGTCAAGAACAAGAGATTGGGTGGGGGATCATGCACAGAGCAGATTTTGCAACCGGAAATTTCAACGTAGTATTGGCCTCTGTCATTGCTGTACTGCTTCTGGGGCTGGGGTCATTGAGGTGTGAGGCTGCCGGTCTGTCACTGATTGATTTCAACTCTGTATCGGCCTTTGGTTCGGCTGGAGCGGGACGCGGAGTGAACGGTGGTGATGCCTCGGTAATAAGTACCAATCCCGCCGGCATGGCTCTTCTGCATCAGGAGCAGGCCGTTGTGAGTGGCTCGGGGGTCTTTCCCGGCGGCACGGCCCGTGGGCAGTACCAGACTCCGGCATCCAATCCGCCGAATCCGGAGCATCTGTATACGCCTGAGCAAGTGGACTATTACCAGTTCCATGGTGGTAACGGAGACTACCACAGGTGTACCGGTTTCGATGCGGGTAAGGGTATTTGCTATGCGCAGAGCAGCAAGGTTGATGACTTCCTCCACCCAGCGATCGTACCTTCCCTTTACTATGCCCGGCCTATTGATGATGACATCTGGATCGGTCTTGCCGTATATGCTCCCTATGGTGGGGAGAGCCGCTACCCCATCGAATCGGTTTTTCGCTATCAGGCGCTGTCCAGCAAGATGCAGCTGCTGGTGGCTCAGCCAACCCTGTCCTGGCGCTATCGTGAGGATCTCGCCCTGGGCGTCGGCGTGCAGATCGCCAGAGGGAAGCTTGAAATGGGCCGGACGCTGAATCCGTGGGCCACGGCATTAAATGATGCCTTCGCAGATATACAGGGGAACGGTTTGGGGCTGGGCGCCACTTTTGGCGTCATCTGGGAGCCTGCGGACGCCTTGACTCTGGGGCTCTCTTACCGCTCGCCGGTAAAAATTACCTTTAAGGGCGATTTGACCGGAACCGGTGTGCCAGGGCTCGGAATTGTTATGGCTCACTACAGTGATGAGAATGATGAATACTTTGGTGGGCCGATTCCGGCGGCCAGAGAGTCTGCCCGTTGGCTGATGATGTATCGTCCACCAACCGTCAAGGAGGATATTCGTTCTGAGGTCACCTTCCCGGAGTCTGTCGATTTAAGCGCCGCCTGGAAGCTGAATTCAGAATGGACGTTGCTCGGCAGTGCGATCTGGACACGATGGAGCCGGTTTAAACACTTCAAAATCTCCAGCCATGGTAGCCTTCCTGGTCGGAGCGCATCCGATATTGTCAGTACCAGCAACGGTGTGCCGTCAGGACACCTGCTGGCTTACCTTCCTCAAAATTGGTCAGATACCTGGAGTCTCTCCTGTGGTGCCCAATATCAGCTGAGTGACAATCTGGTTTTGCGAGCCGGTTACTCCCACGATAACTCACCGGTTTCAGACGCTACCCGTTCGGCCCGGATTCCCGACAATGATCGGCAATGGCTAACAATGGGGGTGGGCTACAAGCTGAGCGATAACTACACGCTGGATTTGGCTTACGGCTATATGTTTATGCCATCGTTCAGTATTCAGGAGGCCAATTACAAGGCGGATGGTTCTCGTCAGGGACTGACTCCCGATGGTACTTTTGAAGATCCTGGCCATCTGACAGCCCGTTACACGCGGATGCATGCCCATACGCTTTCGGCACAACTTACGGTTCGATTTTAGTGTCATAGATTGTGTGGGTACGAGTATCACTAGTTTTAAAATGCGGCATAAATGCCGGGAGATGAGGCGATGTTCCGACAGCATTTACTAAAAGGAGTGGTTCTGTCTGCGAGCCTGTTTGTGGTTGCACAGGTGATGGCAGATGAGCACTGGAAGCCCTATCCAGAGGGGCTTTATAAACCTGACCTCAGTGGAGATAACATCGTTACGCTCTGGCCAAAACTGGCGCGTGCTACCGGTGATCCCCTTCCTGAAGATCCGGGTCTGCTTGATGCGTGGCGTTCGCTGTTTGAAGGTGATTTTGCCACAGCAAAATGTAAGGGACTGGCATTGGGAACGGCCGATGGCAAATATGTTGCTTATCGCGCCCAGACACTTTACGCCTTGTATATGGCTCCTGATCCAATTAAGGGGAAGGAAGAGGAGTCTGAGCGTACGGTGCTGCTCAAGGAGGCGGCAGATGTGTTATCTGCGGCTGTGCAGTTAGTAAAGGACGATAAAAAAGAGCCGTCTCCCCAGTTGGTATTCTGGAGAACGTATGCCCAGGGACGTTATGTTCAGATTATGAAACCAACCTGGGGGTTGTTGACCAAAAAGGCAAAAGTGCAAGAGCTATTGACACAGGCTGGCGAGGTTAAGGTGCCTCCCTCCATTCCGGCTCTTCATGCACTTTATGGTGGCACGTATTCTGCCATCTATGACGATGGTCTGGCGGCCCGTCTCAGTTTCCGCAGTTATGTACGTGATTGTCAGGGGCAAGAGATGACTGGTGAGTATGTGAGGGCATCGATGCTTCGGTTTGAGTGTGCCATTGTCGCGCTGGGGGACTCTCCCCTGCCTGAGGTATACAACAGCTACGCCCATTCCTTACTGGAGCTTGATGCCAACGCTAACAGAGACAGAGCGCAACTGTATAAGCAATATGCTACGGGTGTCAGCATACCTCCCGATGTGACCAATATGGTTTTCAGTGCTGAAGATGCTCTGGCCAGAGAGGCGGCGAAAAGCGTTAACCTGAAATGGCAACAAAGCGCCGCAGGAGGATAAAACGTTGGTCGAAATCGGGCATAAGAAACCATCACCGCAACAAGTGATGATGGTGTCCGACTAAAAAATCTGCAAAAGGTTTTGGGTGGAGCAGATGACAATCTGTTCTGCCTCTTTTTTTCCCGATACGCCACTCTCACGAATCGCCTCTTCCCAGCTTTTGTTTTGTAGAAACCGACCGGTTAGCAAGACCTTATGATTATGGGGCAGCCGCTCTTTGAATGCCGGCAATACCTTGGTGACCGGCAATACCTTGGTGAAGAGTGTGATCAACTCAGGTAAATAGCTGTCGATGGCGAGCTGGTAGTCCGTGAACAGTTGCAGTCGGTTTCTGGTCTCGCTGCTCAGTGTGAGATCCACGGGAAGCAGGGAGAGCAAAATGTCGGTCTCCATGGACTGCAGGGAGTACCGGGCAAGGTGGTAGATGGTTGCTCGAAAACGGCTGCTGGCGCGGTGATGCAAGTCTTTTCCCGCCTCGCTGAGGGGGGTGGTGACGGTTACGCTAAAGCAACCGCTGGCGGCATTGCGGGTACTGCCAATATGAACCGGAATCAGCTGACACTTCTGCCAGAAGCTGAGCAATTCCTCGGTTGCGCCAAAGCAGCTGCCCAGCATATCGACGCCCTGTGACGACAGGCTCGCTTTGATGTGAGCGACTAAAGAGAACCCAAGCCCCCTCTGTTGCCGTTCCGGATGGACAGCGATGCGCATAATGCGCGTCATGGACAGCTCTGGTGCCATCGGATGACCGGCATGGGCCGCTAAAGTCTGGGGCAGCAAATGCCCCTTTGGACGACGTCTCCCTGCCCAGATATCGAAAGCCATCTCTCGGCTGAAATCGCCTTCATGGCTGAGCAGTGCGGCTGCGATAATCATACCCTCCTGCATCAGTACGGTGATAGTGAGATCATCGCGATCAAGAATCTGGCACAGATCCTCCGGGCTGGTCTGGTAATGGGCCGATATCAACAGACCAAAGAGTTGTGAGAGTAACTGTTCATCTTGGGCCAGCTCAAAGCGGTTGAGGGTGTGATAGGTTATTTCACCGGGCCCATTTTTGGCAGAAAGCTTCTGAGTTGCCTCTTTTTGAACAGCTGGTTCCTGAACAGCAGGTTCCTGAACAGCAGCCTCTTGAACAAGAAGCTCCTTCGGAAAATCGATGGTGGCATTCAACAGCAGCAGTTGGTTAATCAAGTTCTCTGCAGGATCATCCTCAGCCCAGCGAACCGGGGTATACATTCGGCATCTCTGCCATTTCGGGGTCAACCGGTTCAGGGTTTTATGAAAGCGGATGGCAAAACCGCGCCCGGTACCCTCGTAGCCATGAATGGTGCTGGCAAAAACAATGCGGGAATATGTTTGCAACAGTTTTGTCAGCAACGGGGCAGGCAGTGCGGCCGCCTCGTCAACCAGTATCAAATTGGCTGCTATAAACGACCTTGATAGTTTATCCGGCGCGATAAAGGTCAGGGTGCTGTCGTTGGCAACAATAGAGCCCTGACGCTGTTCTGTACGGTTATCAACGTGTGCTACCAGACTTGCCGCATGAAAGAACAGGGTATCTGTCGTTTTTTTTGCAGGGCCGGTCACAATGATATTCAAGCCGGATTCTGCCAGCATCAGCTCGGCAGCAGCGATGCCCAAGGCCGCCGATTTTCCCCGTCCCCGATCGGCGGTCAATACCAGTGGACGACGACGGTGGCCTGTTTTGACCCGTTTGATAGCGGTCACGGCCGCCTTTTGGTCCACAGTGGCATAGGGAGAGAGTGCTGGAAGGGAGGCATAGTCGTCTTCTGGTCGAGGGCTGGCCACAGCTGTCTGTGGGGGCTCGGACAATCCTTTGTTCTGATCCCAGTGCAGTATCTCGCCCTGCAGTAACAGACGACTGGCGCGTTGATGAAAACCGGATGTTGACGTCCATTGACAACCGGGTGGACAGAGCAGAATCATCAGGCCGCCGCCCTGAGATCCGCCGCCCTGAGATCCGCCGCCCTGAGATCCGCCGCCCTGAAGAGTGCCACTGGCGATGCCCAGACCATCAGCGGGAATGCCATCGACAAGATCCATGATCAGAGTATTGATCGTCTGCCCCAAGGTCTGACCGGCTTTTTTCCAGCGGATTCTGTTGGGGAACCGGGCCATCAATGGCCCATCGTCCTGATCGCTGTAAAGTACGGTCTGACCGGTAGCCATAACGTCACAAAGCTGTGCCAGTTTGTCCGACAACCAACAGGCGCTGCCGGACAAAATCAGTGGCAAACGATGATAATTGTCCTGTGCCCGGCGGTGGTGCCGGGTCAGGATCTGGAGAACAGTCTGGTCTGATGGATGAGTCATCGTCGTTTAGTTACGCCAGAAGGAAGGGGTTAACAGAACCAGCACCGTGAGTATTTCAAGACGCCCCATCAACATGCCGAAGCTGAGAATCCACTTGGCGGTCTCTGGTAGCGGGATAAAATTACCCGCAGGTCCGATGATATCGCCAAGCCCAGGCCCAACATTGCTGACGGCGGTGATGGAACCGGTCAGACAGGTCATCAGATCCAGTCCGAGAGCGGAGAGCATCATCGTCATCAGGGCGATCAATAGGCCATAGAAGAAACAGAAGGCCACCAGTGAACGCAGGATGTCGTTGGTGATCTCCTGACCGTTGTAGGTCTGAACCAGAAAGGCGCGAGGATGTGTCGCCTGTTTGATCTGCAACCGCAACAGCTTGAAGCCAATCTGGAACCGGAAAATTTTCATGCCGCCTGCCGTTGAACCGGAACAGCCACCAATAAACATCAGGAAGAAAAATATGGAGGTTGTCAGGATGCTCCAGGTGGAGTAGTCGGTCAAGGCAAAGCCCGTGGTACTGACGACGGATGTCGTGTTGAAAGCCACCAGAGTCAGCGCGTTGAAGAACTCCCAGCCTTCAGTCAGGGTCAGCCAGAGTGCCATAACAATCCAGAGTGCTACCATGGAGCCGACCAATGTCTGCACTTGGCTGTCTTTGAAGAGATCAAGATTATTGCCCCTGACGCATTTGACGAAAAGCACAAACGGCATACTGCCCAACAACATAAAGATCGTGCCGTTCCAGTAGGTCCAGGCGCCTTCGAAATGGCCCATGGAGGCGTCTGATGTGGAATAGCCGCCGGTAGAGACTGTGGTCATGGCATGGTTGATGGATTCGAACAGATTCATATCCCCCACCCAGTAACCGAAAGTGCAAAACAGGGTGAGCACGATGTAAGCGCCGACAATACGTTTGGCGATAGACCCTGAACGGGGCATGATTTTATCAGACCAGTCTGACGATTCGCTCTGGAACAGTCGCATACCACCCACTTTCAGGAATGGCAAAATGGCAACAGCCATAACAATAAAGCCGATGCCTCCCAGCCATTGCAGCAGTGAGCGCCAGAGCAGAATACCCTTGTTAACCAGGTGTAGATTGGTAATCACGGTGGAACCCGTGGTGGTTATGCCGGACATGGTTTCAAAAAAAGCATCGGTGAAGTTCATTTTTTCGACCAGCATGAAAGGCAATGCACCAAAGGCGCTAACCATCAACCAGCACAGGGTCGTCAACAGAAATATCTGACGCGGATCCAGGCGGAACATGGTAATGCGGGTGGTCATGGACATCAGGGCGCCGGAGAGGAAAGTAATGAATGCCGCTTCCAGAAAACCGGCTTCTCCAGCACTGTCGGTGCACAGGTTGTAGATGGCAGGGGTGATCATCACTGCCCCCAGCAGCATCAGAAACAGACCGATGACATAGAGAATCGGTTTAATACTCATAAATGTGTTACGCACCATAAACGGAACAGCGTAGTCTCATTCAGGACAATGTTCGTGTAATTAAGGGTTTATACGGTGTTTTGTTGTGCTGAGACTGGCAAAGCGTCTATTGCAATACTGAACACCCGCTATTTGTTTTATGGTATGGGCTGGCTTACGATGCCTACAGGTGTCGCAGGGTTAAAACTCCGGGAAGCGGGAAGCGGGAAGGGTGTAGGGATGAACAAGGTCGGTTTGATTGGTTGGCGAGGCATGGTGGGCTCCGTTTTAATGCAGAGAATGGCGGAAGAGGGTGATTTTTCCCGCATAGAGCCGGTATTTTTTACGACGTCCCAGGCCGGTCAGTCTGGCCCTGAATATCTGGTCAGTACACTGGCTGGCCGTTCGGTGCCATTGCCGGTATTGAAAAGTGCCTTTGATCTCGATGAGCTGGCGGAGATGGATATTATCATCTCTTGTCAGGGCGGGGACTATACCACGGAGGTCTACCCGAAACTGCGCGCCTTCGGCTGGAAGGGTTACTGGATAGATGCGGCCTCCACATTGCGAATGGACGACAGTGCCGTGATTGTTCTTGATCCCGTCAATCGTCCTGTTATTGATCGTGCCATGAATGACGGCATCAAGACCTACGTCGGTGGTAACTGTACGGTCAGCCTGATGCTGATGGGGCTGGGTGGTCTGTTCACGGCCGGTCAGGTGGAGTGGGCTTCGGCCATGACCTACCAGGCTGCCAGTGGTGGCGGTGCCCGTCATATGCGAGAGCTGTTGTCTGGTATGGGCACCGTTCATGATGCCGTTGCCGATGAGTTGGCTGACCCTGCATCAGCCATTCTGGAGATTGATCGCAAGGTCACGGACACCATTCGCAATAATCTTGATACCCGGCAGTTTGGCGTACCTTTGGCGGGCAGTCTGATCCCCTACATTGATGCTCAACTCGATAATGGTCAGAGCCGGGAAGAGTGGAAGGCTCAGGTGGAGAGCAACAAAATTCTCGGCTTGCAGGGTAATCCCATTCCGGTTGATGGTCTCTGTGTTCGGGTGGGAGCCATGCGCTGTCACTCCCAGGCGCTTACCCTGAAACTCAAGCGTGATCTGCCTCTCGCAGAGGCAGAAGCGATGATCAGTGAGGCTAATGACTGGGTGAAGTTAGTACCTAATGAACGCAACTCTACTATCGAACAGTTGAGTCCGGCCGCAGTCAGTGGCACGTTGACCATTCCCGTCGGACGCCTGCGCAAGATGAATATGGGGCCAGAGTACCTTTCTGTTTTTACTGTGGGCGATCAGCTACTGTGGGGAGCTGCTGAGCCGCTGAGGCGAATGCTCAATATTATTCTTGGCTCTTTGTAACAATACTTCGGACAGTTTTTAGAGGAGCTATACTGCGGACATTTTTGCAAATGGCTGGGTCTCTCTATAGAGTTGCGGCTTTTTTTGATGTCCCTTTTTTTGGAATAGTAGGCCGTTATCTATGCCTGAGATGTCTTTTGTTCTGGTTGGAGCCGACACCCTTGCAGGTGAATCGGCATTGCGCTTGTTTGAAAAGATGCTGCCTGCAGCGTTGCCGCAGGCTGACCATCAGCCGGTTTTGCTGGGTGGTGATCCCAATGATGATGTCACTGTCGTTTTTTCTGGCGAGGAGCTTGTGGTACAGAAGCTGGCCAATTACAGCTTTGTTGCTGGTCAGGTTGTTATTTGTGTGGGTGATGCCGGTCTTGCCGAGAGCGCGTTTTCGATGGCGCAGTCAGCGGGAGCGATGGTTATTGATGCGACACCGTTCAGCCGTTGTCAGGACCATGCCCGCTTAGTTCATCCCGCCGTTAACCTTGAAGAGCTTGTATCGCTACAACAAAATAATGTGGTTTCTGTACCGAGCGATGTTGCTATGGCACTGGTTCCTCTGCTTCAGGCATTTCGTCAGCTGGGAGGAATGGCTCGTATAGACATGAACTGTAGTGTGCCTGTTAGTTCTTTCGGGTTTGAAGGAGTCGCTGAGCTGGCCGGTCAGACCAATCGTATGTTGAACGGATTGCCCGCGGAGAATGTTAAGTTTGCTGACCAGATTGCCTTTAATCTCCTGCCTTTAGCCGATACGCAACAGGGCGATGCGGCAACACTGGTCAGAGAAATCATCGCACTCACCGGGCTTGAAGAGCTGCCAATTTACGCAAGTTGTATGATCGTTCCCGTCTTTTATGGGCAGATTGTTCAGTTGTCCGTTACTCTTGAATGGGAGGTTGAGCTGAGAGACGCTATTGATGTCCTCGAGGGTGTCCCGGGCCTGAAAGTTGTTTTTGATGATGCTGAAGAATGTGTAACACCTGTTACTCTTGTGGGTGCGGATGATGAAGAACGACAGCTTGTGCATATTTGGGGTTTAACGGTGAGAAACAATGTACTCAGAATGTGGGTTGTGTTTGATAATGCATATTCAGGATCTGTCAATGGTGCATTTAAACTGTATCAACAGTTGATTGCCGAGTTTCAGCAGTGATAACTTATCATAAATGTCTGCCAGTATTATCACGATCGTCAGTTTCCTTTATTACGTGCAAAAATTAGGTGTAACGTGATGGAGTGACCGTGGGTTCGGTATTTATCATTGTCCGGGTAGTCAGTATTGTTGTACTGAAAAAAAGTATGATTGAGGAGGGAGCAGAAGGATATGAAACGTATCTGCCCCGTGGCAGCCGGAGTAAAAATCAGAAAGGATAGGGGAAATATGTTACGCAAGCTGGCTGCAGCTATCGCCATTGCAAGCGGCGTGGGTGGTGTTCTCGGAAGTAATATCGCTTATGGTTTGGGTTTGGGTGAAATTAAACTGGATTCTACCCTTAATGAGACCCTTAAGGCAGAAATCGATCTGGTTGAACTGCGCGATCTGACCTCTGCCGAGATCTTGCCCTCTCTCGCTACCAGTGAAGATTTCAAACGTGCAGGAGTGGAACGCCCCGGCTTTCTCTCCAGGCTGGCTTTCGATACAGTGGTGCGCAAAGATGGTACAGCATTTATACGTGTTACCAGCCGTTCATCGGTCATAGAGCCTTATCTCAACTTCCTCGTAGAAGTTCATTGGCCTGATGGTCGATTGTTGAGGGAATATACCCTGTTGCTGGATCTTCCGGTTTTAAACAGGGGTGTTCTGGAAAATACCTCCGAACGAAAATCTTCGGCAATCGATTGGTCAAATGATGCTGATGGGCTTGCCGGCCCAGCAAAAACAATAAACGCTGGCGCGGATATTGCGTCTGTGGCTCCTCGGTTTCCGTCTTCCTATGAACAGGGTGAGCCTGGCTCCTATCTTGTCCAGCGGAACGATACGCTATGGGAAATTGCTGCCCGTGTCCGTCCTGCGACAGATATCAGCATGACCCGCATGATGGCTGCACTGCAGGCACAGAACCCTTCTGCCTTTATCAATGGCAATATCAATCTGGTGAAGCAGGGCGCAGTACTGACCGTTCCTGATCGCCGCATGATTGATGCCATGGATGAGGTGTCGGCCATGCACAGCGTTGCCGAGCAGAACCGGCAGTGGCAGAGCGGACGGATGCAGATCGATGCCACCCGTAAGGATGATACGGCTGAAACGGTGCGAGGAACGATCAAAGAGGATCACCTGAGCATTGTTTCCGGCAGTGTCGCCAACGATGGCGAAGGTACCGGTCAGGGTGAAGGCGATGCTGCAGGCAGTGGCTCCCTGGAACTCCAGCGCTCTCTTAGCCGCGAGCAGCTGGATACACTGGTGCGTGAAAACGTCGATCTGACAGATCGTTTGCGCGATCTTGAAGGGCAGATCACGAGCCTTGAAAAACTGGTTGTTCTTAAGAATGATCAGCTGGCTTCGACTCAGCTACTGTCTCAAACTGAGCGGGAGCGGGAAGATATTGCCAATGATCGGGTATCTGAAATCGACAGCATGGAATCGCTTGATCAGACTATGAGCGGTGGTGCTGAAGCAGAAACGAAAGCTGAGATAACCTCTGTTGAAGATACCACCGCAGAGGCACCGGCAACCGCTCAACCCGAGGTGACGGACGAGTCTGGAATCTTGGGTTTACTGGGTTTACTGCCCTATCTTGGTGGTGTTGCTGCGATACTGGCTCTTCTGGCAGGTATTATCATTCGTCGTCGTCGTAATCAGGAAGAGGAAGATGAGGACGATTATGATTATGATTATGGCCTCGATGGGGAGGAAGACCCTATGTCCAGAGGGTCCGACAATCTGACCGCTGGTGGTCTTGCCGCAGGTGGTGCGCCTGGGGATGGTTTGACCTCCGATTCCTGGTCAGATGTCTTTACCGAAGAGGGTGAATCTGATTCAGCTTTAGAGCACACCGTGTCCGAGTCTAATGAGTCAGATAGGGATGACTTTGGTCTGCTCATGGGTACTGATAGCAGAGGGTCAGCTGAAGAAGATTCCGATGATATCGAATTAGATCTTGATGCTCTGGAAGAGGAGCTGGAAAGACAGGTTGCTGGTGGCGACAGGGAACTTTCCAGTTCTGATGATGATCTGGAACTTTCCGATTTCAACGATCTGTCGTTGGATTCAATTCCTGACCAGAGTGTGCAGGAGGATCATGCCGATGAAGAAAGCAGCGATCAGGAAACCTTGGAAATTGCTGATTTCAACGACGGTGATGTGAAAGAACTGGCTGTTGACGAAGAGATGGACGAGCTTCCTGAGCTTTCCGAGCTTTCCGAGCTTCCCGAGCTT
>CAMRBW010000079.1 GCA_947040555.1 uncultured Oceanospirillales bacterium
TCTTGATTAAGGCGGGAGCTGATCCAATTATTAAAAATAATGACGGATGTTCCTCTTTTGATATCGCTTCAGAATATCCAGCTTCACAAATCATGATAATGTATCACACGGTTACTCATTCTAATATCAATAGACTGACGTCTTTGCTGAACACGATTATGGTGGAGAAAATCAAGGATGCCACACTAGACTCGGAGAAAAACCCACTTCTGCATTTTCTGACAAGCACCACCGATCCAGTAAGAACCAATATGATTTGGAAATGGGTGGGAAAACTTAGTCCTGACTTCAATAGTTATAAATACTACAGTAGTGGCTTGTTGCTCAAGAAGCCTGATGTAAAGAGGGAAAATATCACAGCCCTGGTTAAAGCGCTCCAGAAAGGAGAGTTGGAAACAGCCAACATTCTTTTCCGTAACGGTGCGACCGTGAACCAAATGGGTCTTATTGCTGCTGCTATCGAGAGTGGCGATCCGAACGTGCTGACCTATATTCTGGACCGGGGATTCAGGGGCTCCTCTTATTTTCAGGATAAGTGTTTGACCGGCGCAGAAGTGTTGTGTAATACAAGCCATTATTCCGATACAAACCGTCTTGATCTCGACATGGCGCATGTCCTCAAACTTTATCCCGGACCATTTTCGGTATTTGCCGAGGAGTCGGCTGAACAGACAGCTCTGAATCTAGAACTGAAAAAAAATGTTGAGACTCTCGACGCTGCCCAGGTGGCGAGAGCTTTGGTTTATGGTGCGAACCCCAACGCCGTTTTCGATTGCGACGCCACGTTGCTGTATGACATGTACACCAAAAATTTTAGGAGCTCTTCTTGTTTAGGGCTGCTGGGTTCTGCCCTGCGCTTGGAGAAAGATGAGCCCGTGGCTCAGGTCTCACGTCTCCTGCTCCTGTTTGGTGCATCGATTATGCGTCGTTATTCGGTAGGTGATGTTTTTGGCAGAAATGCGCGCAGTGGTTCTCCTTGTAGGAGGGATCCTGAAAATTGTTTCTGGGGCAAAAATATTCGGGATCAGGCGTTTGCGCGAGCTTTGGATCATTTTGAAAAGCTCAGGAAAACACCATCAATGGCAGAGAGTACTTGGCAAGAGACATTAGATAAGACCTCAGATGCCAGTCAGGTTCTTGCCATGCTTGAGGAAACAGCACTATCTGTCGGCATATCCATTGATCGTCTCTCATCCCCTGTGTACAACTGTCTGGGGTTGCAGCGCTCGCTGTCCTATTATTTTGATGTGCCCTTTCAACCCTACTGCCAGAAAATCCAGTCTCAACTCACAAAGCCTCTTGAAATACCATGAAGACTTCTGTTGATGAACAGTCATCTGCCAAGCGACAGGTAAGCTGACTGTTCAACGACTATATTTCCCCCGACGAGTTTTCTTTTTCTTGAAGCGGGAGGTTAGGATATGTGCCGGAATAAGGTGTTAAGTGTGCTGCTGGCGCTATTGGCATTGTCTTCAATGAGCTGGGCCACAGATACCGTGTCTTTCACAGGAATCTGGAAGAATCAGCGGGGGTCTGTCCTGAAGCTGATCCCCGACGGGGCTAACGAATTTAAAGGCACGTTCACAACAGCCGTTGGCAAAACAAAAACCTGCATAAATCATCCGGTACCGCTCAGGGCTGCCGTCAATGGCAACGCTATCGCTCTGAGTTTGACGATGGAACCTTGCGGCTCTCCCGTTGTTATCGCCATGACCGGCGCACTTCGAAAGGAAGATGGAAAGGAGCAACTGGTGATGCAGGGCACTACCCAATACAGTGGTGAAGATCATTGGGGCTCCCGTATTCAAACGGCAGATTTCTACCAACGGTTTACTGAAGAGTAACTTCCGGTAGTTCTGGTGGTGTAGTATGACCAGCCTTTCTCTTTCAACTGGGTCTGCTAATGGAAGATATTATTGAGCTCCTGCGGGAACAAAATGAAGATGTGCCAACACCGCTGGATTTGCCAGACGACGACGACATCATAACTGTTCAGGAACAGATTCTGATTCACTTGCCGGATGACTACAAAACCTTTCTCAAAGAAGTGAGCGATGTGGTCTGTGGTTCTATTGAGCCGGCAACAGTCACTGACGACAACTCCCATACCTATCTGCCGGAAATTACTGCCACTGCATGGGGTATAGGCATGCCCCGTGAGCTGATCGCTATCTGTGAAGTGGCGGATGGCTATTACTGCATTGAGCAGGATGGCAATGTGCGACTATGGATGAACGACGGCGAATTTGATGAAGAGGAGTGGCCGAGTGTCTGGCATTGGGCACGGGATGTTTGGTTAGAAAGTTAGTCTGGAAAGTTAGTTTGGAAAGTTAGTTTGGAAAGTTAGTCAATCATTGTGCCTGAACGCCTCCCTCCCATTTCAAGGGAGGCATAGTAGCTGCTCGCCATCCCTGTTTTTTCATCCGTCCGTGCCCTTAAGGTAGAGAAAGGTGGCGGTGAAGTTCTCAAGTTCCGCCTGAAGAACAACGGTCAGGACGCGGGTGCGATGAACAAGTTCCACGTTAACGTCGCCCGTTCCGACCAGTTAAAATCAGCATTTGTCGTCTATGGTGGCGAGGTGCTGGATACTATGGCGATCTATACCGCAGGACAAAGCAGCGCCTGCCAAGCGTACTGTCGACGCACCTGCGGTTCTACGGGTAGAAACAACCCGTTACGAACCAGTGAATTACACTGAAAACCACGACCACGCTGCTCACTAAGCGGTTAGTCTGAAAACAAAAAAAGCCGGGATTATCCCGGCTTTTTTCTATCGACTATTTTTTATTTTTTACTATTTCACGGCTCTCAAACGGAAGCTGTAACCATAAGGCTGCGCCGGTAGCTGATAAGCTTTCGGTGGCAGTGAGCCCCAGGAGTTCTGTCCGCCGGTTCCCATCTGGGCAAGGTCGATGTTCCATGTCGTCTGATTGCCAGGCTGAACATCAATACCGTGCTTGCAGGTCATCGGCGTCAGACCGGAAGCGCCCATACCGCCAGCATCAGCGACAAAGTCCAGCTCTTCGGCAGCAAACGGCCAGGCGCTGGTATTGAGTAGCTGCTCTTCCGCAGTAGCTTCCAGACCAATGCCGTCTTTATTGGTAATCCGCACCCAGCGAACATCAGTCTTGTTGCCGCTCTCTTGCGGACGCGGGTAAGCATGGAACTGCTCCCAGGTGGTGCCGCCGTAGATACCGGCTTTTGCACCTTTACGGTCAGAGTAGGTTTCTACCGGACCGCGACCAAACCACTGCATATACTGAAACTCGGCAGGCAGAACCATTTGCGTACCAAAGCGCATCAGCATCGGCAGTTCCTGATCACCGGGCGTGAACTGAACATCAACCCGCAGTTCACCATCAGCATAAACGTGGTAGGTCATGGTGTACTGACTGCTGACCGTTGGCAGCTGGAAGCGGGTAACGACTTTCACTTCATTACTGCTGAGGGTTTCTGCTGCAATAGACAACAGCTGACGCTCACTGGCAGCGCTCTGCCAAACCGCTGCCCATTCAAAAGCTTTCGCACCCAGATCATTGTCGGTCAGTCCTCGCCAGAAATTAATCTCCGGTCCGGTAGATAACAGTGCATGACCATCGACGGCAAATTTGCAAAGCTGACCCATGTCCCGATCGAATTCAACAGTAAAATCTTCGCCCTGAATGGTAATCAGAGTATCGGACTGGTGCAGTGCAACGGTTTTTTCCTGATCACGTACAGGCTGAAGAGCTTTGCGCTCAGTCAGGTTGAACTGATCCCAGGCGTACTCGTAACCGGAGCCGACAAAGGCATCCTGGTTTTTGCTCAGGGCGCTGAGAGTGATCAGGTACTCTTTACTTTCATCAAGGGTGAACCCGGTGAGATCGATAGACAACGGCTGACGTTGATCTGGTGCAACCTGTACCGAACCCAGTGAGCCTTTACCGACTTCAACGCCATCAGCGCTGATCTGGTAGCTGATCGCCAGATGATCAAGACCGATAAAGTCGTAACGGTTCTCTATTTCAAACTGACCGGCAGCGGCATCAACAGCATGGAAGCGTACTGGCTGATAGACCTTTTTCACTTCTGCCATATGGGGGTGTGGTGTTCTGTCGGCAGCGACCAGACCATCGTTCATAAAGTTACCGTCGGTCGGCATATCAGGATGGTAGTCCTTGCCATAACCCCAGTACTTCTGACCTTTTTCATTGGTCAGCTGCAGAGAGTGATCCATCCACTCCCAGATAAAGCCACCCTGCAGGCAACGACTGTTATCGATGATCTTCCAATAGTCGTTCAAAATGCCTACGGAGTTACCCATGGCATGGGCATACTCGATCATAATCATCGGTCTGCCGTCGCTTTGCTGAGCGAACTCTTCCAGTCTTTCCAGTGTCGGATACATTGGGCAGACGATATCGGTGTAAGGCGCTTCACCGGCAGGTTCGTACTGTACAGGACGGCTGCCGTCTTTCTCTTTCACCCAGTTATAGAGGGTTTCAAAGACACAGCCTTTACCGGCCTCGTTACCCATGGACCAGATAATGACACAGGCGTGGTTTTTATCACGCTCAACCATGGCCTGCATACGATCAAGATGGGCAGGAATCCAGGATTCCGTGTTACCGATCTGAGTCTCTTCTTGCAGAGCCAGAGGGTGAGATTCAATATTGGCTTCATCGACGACATAGAGACCGTACTGGTCGCACAGCTGATACCAACGCGAGTGGCAGGGGAAGTGGCTGGTGCGCACCGCATTGATATTATGCTCTTTCATCAGGCGGATGTCGGTGAGCATGTTCTCTTCGGTCGGTACATGACCGAGCGTTGGATGCAGCTCGTGACGGTTAACGCCCTTGATCTTGATCGCCTTGCCGTTCACGGTCAGCTGTCCGTCGATAATCTCGATATGACGGAAACCGATCTTATGACTTGTACTTTCTATTACACGTCCTTGGTCATCTGACAGTGTCATTAGCAGAGTGTAAAGGTTAGGCGCTTCCGCGCTCCACAGGCGAGGGTTGGCCACTTCGCCGGTAAAGGTCAGGCTGCTCTCAGCTGTTGAACGGGGCAGAGTTTGAGATTCACTGATAACGGCAATAAAATTACCGGCATCATCAAGGAGTTGAGCCTTCAGGGTCAGCTCGGCACAATCAATTTGATAATGTTTCAGATCAACACTCAGGCTCATAGAGCCTTGGGTGAACGTGCTATCCAGTTCCGGACGGCAATGGAAGTCATAGATACGGGATTTGCCAGTGGAATAGATGAAAACTTCACGCTCCAGACCGGCCATATCCAGCATATCCTGCTTTTCCAGATAGCTGGCGTTGGACCAACGGTAAATCTCCAGAGAGATGGTGTTTTCACCCTCTCTTACATACTGGGAGATGTTGAACTCGGCAGGGTTTTTAGCATTCTGGCTGTAGCCAACACGTTCACCGTTAACCCAGATAAACGTCGCTGTACGTGCGCCGGCCAGCTGCAGGAAAATTTCACGATCATCCCAGCTCTGGTCCAGTACAAATGTACGACGATAAGAACCTACTGTGTTGTAGTCTCTCGGAACTTCAGGCCACTCGGTAGTGAAAGGAAAGCGTTCATCCAGATAGATCGCCTTGTCAAAGCCCTGAGCCTCCCAGTTACCAGGTACCTGAATGGTATCCCAGCCACTGACATCATAGTCTTCCTGCTGAAAGCCCTTGGGACGGGACTTTGGGTTGATAGCGCAATGGAATTTCCACAGGCCATTCAGGGAGAGGTAGTTGGATGCGTTCTCTGGCAGGTTGTTAATGGCCAGAGCTTCGTGAGCGAAAGGAAATGCATAAGCTCTGGGCCGCTCTTTGTTTATACCATTGATCCGGTGATCTTCCATAACACTCGGAACGTGGTCGTGTTCTTCGTAAAGAGCCAGAGCCTGCTGATGATCGTGAATAACGGCGCTCATCGTATATTGTCCTGTTTTTTTATTGGAGCCATCACTTAATCAGGGTGCTTAATCAAGGTGCTTGATCAAGGTGATGGCTCCTTTCTAAGAATGGATTTAGATATGGGCTGGTGTGGCTTGCTCGACCACTTCTGAACGTTGTGCTTTCTTCAGATAGTGGCTGTACCACAGGTTGGCAGCACCCAGGAAGATCACCACGCCGGATACGTTGTAGAGCAGTACCTGTACGATATCGCTACCGGTCGGGAAGGTGGCGGCAAGGAAGCCGATCACAAAGATACTCAGCAGCATCATAGTAATGGCAATGCCCACTTTGGCTGAGCCCATACGGAAGTCACGTTCCAGATGATCATGGTTACGACGCAGCATGATGTAGGCGGCCATGATAAAGATCGGTGGCAACATAGCGGTGGCGGCAGTCATATTGACCGTGGTGCTCATCAGATCCTGTGCAGTCTCACTGCCCAGAGCCGGAATAAACATCAGTGGGATAACAATAAAGAACTGAGCCCAGGCCGCGCGTTCGGGAACACCGTAGCTGTTGAGTTCTGTGGTTTTTTCGCCGTAAATGCCTTTTGGAATCTCAGAGAAGTGAACCTTTACCGGGGTCGCAGACCACATCAGCAGGCTACCAAACACAGAGATAAACAAGACGACACCTACTACACGACCAACGATGGCAGTTGAAAGACCGTAATGCTGAGCCAGGCCGATAAAGACTTCTGCCATGCCGCCGGTGAAGGTCAATTCAGCACGGGGTACGAATACGTTGATCAGCAGTGAGCTGGAGGCGTAGATGAGACCGATAAAGAGTCCCGCAGCAATAATCATCCGGATGAAGGTCTTTGCGCCACCTTTTACATCGTTCAGGTAAACAGCAACACTTTCCGCACCGCCAGCCGCCTGAAAGATCCAGCACATAATACCGAGGGTTGCCCAGTTAATGGTCGGGGTCATGGTTTCCAGCGTGATGGGGTCTGCAGGTTGCAGGCCGCCTGCCAGCGCGCCTCCGGCCAGCACGATATAGACCAGCATCAGGCCCACGACAACGGATGCCACGACAGAGGTGATCTTACCCAACCAGCTGGCGCCATGGGTGGAGACGTAGGTGGCCAGAGCAAACAGTGCCGTTGAAATTACGGCAGTGGTCAGCGGTGAAAATACCTGTTCGTAGCCCAGCATAGCGTACGACGCAAAGGCAATAACGTTGGGCAGCAGGGAGGTAAACCAGAACAGGTTTACAAAGAAATAGGTAAACGACCCCAGATAGGCCGCACGCTCTCCCAGAGGTGTCTTCAGCCAGTCGTACAGTCCGGATTCGGAGTTTTTATTGGCAGAGACAAACTCGGCGATGATAAAGACAAACGGGATAAAATAGAAAATTGTTGCAAGAAGAAAAATGGGTGCCGAACTGAGACCCAGCTCAATATTGTTGTTAACGATATTTCGCGGCCCGAACACCGCTGAAAATGTTAGAGCCAACAAGGCAAATTTGCCTATGGTTCCACGATTGGTTTCACTCACTGTTGTACCCTCCTGCCAACTGCATGCAGAAATTTAGTAAAGTTTTACTTAAAAGTTTTGCGAGATATTAGGTGGGTGTTGTTTACAGTTGTTTGATCCTGATCAAAACCGGCAAAAAATAACAATGTTTCTGAATAAAAAATATAAAAAATGCCTAGTGCCGTACAGCGTGAAAACCCATATCCATACCCATATCATTGTCGTCACTCCCGCGAAGGTGGGAATGACGGTGATATGGCTATTTGAGCTTTGCAGCACTAGATAACCAGCATCCCATAAGGAGGAAGCTGGAAAATCAGAAAAAAGATAAGAAAAGTCAGGCCGTTGTTGCGCGCAGCTTGAGGGTGGCAGGTAGCAGCATAGAGATGGGGATCTGTCGTTCATTACGAACCTGATCAAGCAGCATATTGACCGCTTGAACTCCCATTAACTCAGATTCAATCCGGTATGTAGAGAGCTGGGGAAAGGTAAATTGCGCTGTCGGAATATCATTAATACTCAATACACTGACATCTTCAGGTATCCGTATCTGGTGTTCATGCAGCGCCCGTAGAACACCAATTGCAATAGAGTCCGATGCCGCAAAAAGTGCGCGGGGATAATCCCCGGATGCCAGCATCTGCATGGTCAGCAAGTAGCCGGAAGCGCTGGAGAAATTACCACGGTAGATATCTTCAGGGCTTACGACACCTCTCTTTTGTCCATAATCAAGGCATGTAGCCTCTCTCTCATCCAGGAGCTGTTCATCATCTTTGCCGCCAATAAAGCCAATTCTTGTGTATTTCTGGCTGATAAAGTGATCGATGATGTTCCGGCTGATCTCTGACAGATCGGTAAACACACAATCAAAATCGGTAGATTTGAAGTCCACACAGACGACGGCTCTACCTGATTGTCTGAATTTTTCGCAGTATCTTTCAGGGTGGGCGCCGACCATGATGACCCCGTCAGCATCTCCGGAAAGTGCCTGTTTATCTGCGCCATAGTAGCGGTTTAAACGGACGTTCAGTTTTGAACACTGGTGCTCAATGCCATAACGGATTGCCAGATAGTAGGGGTCGTTTATCTCCGCTTCTGCCGGATAATAAAAGCTAACATCAAAATGATAGGAGGCGGGCTGGTGGCCTTTACGACTCCGGACAGATTTGTACTGCAGTTGTGCCGCTATTTCAAAAATAGCCTGTCGAGTCTGCTCTTTGACACTGATGCTTGGGTCATCATTGAGTACACGGGAAACCGTTGACAAGGAGACACCGGCCTTTTGTGCTATCTCCTTGAGAGTAGCCATTAAAAACTCCGAGCTGGAACTCTAAATATATGTTGAATCGCAATCTACCACAGAACCCTGGAAGGCAAAGTAAAATTTTATTAATCGTGCAAAGACTTCATCACGCTCGGCGTTAAGTACCAACTGTTCACCTGTTATCGGGTGTTGAAAACTCATTTCCTGACAGTGCAGCAGTAGTCGGTCTGCGCTCAAATGCTCGGCAAAGTAACGGTTATGATTACCCTTGCCGTGTTTAGCATCGCCGATAATGGGGTGGGCGATATGTTTCATATGGCGGCGAATCTGATGTTTGCGCCCCGTTTTTGGACGGGCTTCCACCAGTGAGTAGCGGCTGGTTGGATAGCGGTCAATTTGCACCGGGAGTTCCACTGTCGCTAAACGACGGTATTCTGTGATGGCTTCTTGAGCCGGTTTATCGGTACGCGCTTTTTTATCGGCAATTTTGTCCAGCTTCTCCTTCAGTGGGTGATCAATAATACCCGTCTCTGGAGTGATACCACGGACTACGGCGAGGTAGCGTTTCTGTACGGCACCTGTATTCTGGAACTGTCTGCCCATTAGCCGGGCGACCTCTGAAGAGAGTGCTAACACCAGCACACCGGAAGTGGGCTTATCGAGGCGATGCACTGGATAGACGTACTGACCGATCTGGTCTCGCACTATCTGTAAAGCGAAACGGGTTTCATGGCGATCGATCATGGATCGGTGTACCAGCAGCCCCGATGGTTTATTGACTGCAATCAGATGCTCATCCTGGTAGAGAATTTCAAGGGTCTCTTGAGCAAGAGTTTCTAAATAAGGAGGGGTTGCGGATTCGGGAAGTGACATACGAAGAGCCAGAACAGAGATAAAATTGAGCTGCACAATAACTATCCGTGCCCTGTCTGCCAACAGTGGATTTAGCAGGAATAGGTTAGTTAACGGTGACAGCAAGATTTTTAAGTGTTTTCACTGTATCGTTGTTGCGACTTTTCCCTTTTTTCATCTCCTTATTCGACCAACCATCCATGACCGATACCCGCCCTGAAATTGTTCTGTTCAATAAACCCTTTATGGTGCTTTGCCAGTTTACCGACAACGAAGGTCGTGCAACGCTCGCTGACTATATCAAGCGGCCAGGAGTGTATGCCGCTGGTCGTCTGGATCGGGACAGCGAAGGTCTGTTGTTGCTGACCAACAATGGTACTGTGCAGAATCGTATTGCCGATCCGCGCCATAAAATGGAAAAAACCTATTGGGTGCAGGTTGAGGGCATCCCAGAAGAGTCCGATCTGGACAAGCTGCGTCAGGGCGTTACCTTGAACGATGGTCCAACCCAGCCTGCTAAAGTGCGACGAATAGAGCCTCCCGCGATCTGGTCGCGTCATCCACCTATCCGTGAGCGGGCAGCCATTCCCGACTGCTGGCTGGAGATCAAAATCAGTGAGGGTCGCAACCGGCAGGTGCGGCGTATGACGGCCCATATAGGCTTTCCAACCTTGCGATTGGTCCGCTATGCTATCGGCTCGTGGACGGTAGATAACATCGAACCGGGGGAGTGGAAAACGCTGCCAGCGCCTGCTGAACTGCTGAAACGCAGGATGCCTGCGGGAAAGAAATTATTTTCTAAGACAGCTTCCAAAGCAGTGACTAAAACTGCCGGGAGAGCATCTGAGAGAGCGCCTGAGAAGAGATCAGGCAGACCTTCTGCTAAACGTCCGAATAACAGAAAAAGTTGACTTAATCACCGGGCACTTTAGCATTCCAACATATAGGGAATATGACGAGACTATTATGAAACGATTTATGCCGGTGCTGGCTATTTTATTGGCCTTTACTTGTTCTGTTACTTCTGTAGATGTTCAAGCTAAAAAATTTGGTGGCAGCAAGTCCATCGGACGCAGTTACAAGACTGCGCCCTCCCAACCTCAAAAGCTGACTGCGCAGCCGAACCAGCAGCAAAGTGCTCAGAAGCAGAATCAGAGTGGTGCACAACAGAATGCTACTAACCCAAGCCAGAAAAAAGGAATGTTTGGTGGCATGATGGGTGGTCTTCTGGGTGGTCTTCTGGCCGGTACTCTGCTGAGTTCCTTGTTTGGCGGTGGCGCTCTGGGCGGAGCTCTGGGCGGTGCCCTGTCAGGTCTCTTTAGTTTATTGATCTTTGCCGGTGTCGCTTTTGGCCTCTATGCACTGTATAAGGCCAAAACCGGGCGCAACCGCAATCATCACTCCGAAGCTCAGCCGGCCGGTTTCAGCAACGGCTCATTTAAAAAGGGTGATTTTAAGCAGACCGATTTTCTGCAGGAATCTCAAGGCCCGCCACAACAAACGACGGATGCCAGGTTTGATGTTCCTGCTTTCCGTCAGGAGAGCAATGGCTTTGCCCAGCCTGTTCAGCAACAGGGATTCGGGGGTGACAGCGATGTGCCTTTCAACCTGCCAGAAGGTTTTGATGCAACCGGTTTTGTGCGTCGAGCCCGTGACCATTACCGCTCTATTCAAGAGGCCTGGAACAAGGGTGATATGAGTGCTATTCGTGAGTATGTGTCATCGGACGTCTATGAGCATCTCACCAAAGAGCGTGCCGCCCTGACTGGTGACCAGCATACCGAGGTGATGTTTGTGGATGCCGAGATTGTCCGTGCTGACACCAATTTTGGCAAAGCCGAAGTCAGCCTGCGCTTTAGCGGTCGTTACCGGGATACTGCTGAACAGGTGGAAGAGGATATCACCGATATCTGGCACCTGGAGCAGAGCCAGTCTGGTGCACCATGGTTGATTGTTGGTATTGAGTACGCTGAACTGTAAAGCCTGAACCACAAAGGACACAAAGGACACAAAGGAAAAGCCTTCTAATAAGCGCTTTTCTTTGTGCTCTTTGTGTCCTTTGTGGTGAAATCTTTTTACTTTGCCGGTTTGAATAATCTTAACCGATTGGCGTTGGATACCACGGTGACCGACGACAGCGCCATGGCGGCACCGGCCACCATCGGGTTGAGCAGCAGCCCGGTCAATGGGTAGAGAATGCCAGCCGCTACAGGTATTCCCAGAGTGTTATAGATAAAAGCCCCAAATAGGTTCTGACGAATGTTGCGCAGGGTGGCGCGGGAGAGTTCGATGGAGTCTGCCAATCCATGCAACGATGCTCGCATAAGAGTGATGTCAGCGGCTTCAATAGCGACATCTGTCCCGGTACCAATCGCAAAGCCTACATCGGCTCTGGCCAGTGCTGGCGCATCGTTAATGCCATCGCCAGTCATACCGACAACTTCCCCTTTCTCCTGCAATAAACGAATGTGGAGCTCTTTCTCTTCAGGTAATACTCGTGCGTGATAGACGTCTATGCCTGTTTGCTCTGCCACTGCACGGGCTGTCTCTTTATTATCACCGGTCAGCATCACCACTTTCAGCCCTAACCTGTGCAGGCGAGCAATGGCCGCTGCCGAGTCCTGACGGATGGGATCGGCAACCGCAATCAGACCGGCCGCTTGTCCATCGATAGCAAGCAGCATAACGGTCTGGCCTCCGACAACAAGCTCAGACAGTGGCTGGTGGAAGTCATCAAAAGAGACCTGACTATTAGTCATCAGACGTTCATTACCAAGCAGGATCTGTTGACCATTGATTGTGCCTTGTACACCACAGCCAGTGACGGCAGAGAAGCCCTCTACCTGCAGTAATGCACAGGTGCGCGTTTTCGCCGCTTCGATAACAGCCTCTGCCAGTGGGTGTTCAGAAGAGGTTTCCAGCGTGGCGGCCAGCGCAAGAATATGCGCTTCCGAGTGACCATTTAAGGCACGGATTTCGGTGACTTTCGGTCGCCCTTCAGTAATGGTGGCGGTTTTATCCAGTACAATGGTGGTCATTTTTGAGGCTGTTTGCAGGGCCTCGCCTTTACGCACGAGCATGCCGAGTTCTGCCGCTTTGCCAACACCGACCATCACCGACATGGGCGTAGCGAGTCCCAAAGCACAGGGACAGGCAATAATCAGCACCGTGACCATCACGATTAAAGCGTGGGTCAATGCCGGTTCCGGACCGATTGCCAACCAGATCAGTGCTGCCAACAGGGCAATAACAATAACTGTGGGAACAAAAATAGCCGCGACTTTATCGGCCAGCCGCGCGATCGGCATTTTGGAGTTCTGTGCCTGTTTAACCAGACCGATAATGCGTGCCAGAGCTGTTTCACTGCCGACTTTTGAGGCGACTACGACGACAACACCATTGCGATTGAGTGTTCCGGCATAGACTGTATCATCAATGGTTTTCGCGACTGGTATCGGCTCTCCGGTCAGCATCGACTCATCGATCAATGTCTCACCACTGACCACTATCCCGTCAACAGCAACACTGGTTCCTGGCAGAACACGGATGCGATCACCATGTCGAATAGTTTCTACAGGTACATCCCTTTCACCACTATCCGTCACTAGTCGTGCAACAGGCGCCTGTAAATTGAGTAGACGCTTTAAAGCTTCACTGGTCTTGCCCTTGCCCTTCAGCTCAAGCATCTGTCCGAAGTTGATCAGGCCGATGATCATTGCCGAAGCTTCAAAATAGACATGACGTGCCGCTACCGGCAGCGTTTCGGGGAATAGCACCACCGCCATGGAGTAAAGCCAGGCTGCGCCGGTACCCAGCGCCACTAATGTATCCATATTAGCGCTGCGGTTTTTCAGGGAGTTCCAGAACCCTTTGAAAAAGTGACCACCACTGATAACCAGCACGGTGAGAGTCAGTAGACCGACCATGCCCCAATAGACTTGACTGACTCCGGGCGATACCATCATTTCGCCGCCTATCAGCATCCAACCCATTAGTGGCGCACTGAGGCCAAGAGCGAAAATGGTGTGCCACTTGCGACGTTTAAGCTCGGCACGATCACGCTCTTCCTGATGTTGGCGGTTTTCACTCTCACTGATTACGAGGGAGGCTTCAAAGCCGGCACTGGCCACTGCGGAAATCAGTTCATCGTCCGGAACTGTGCTCTCCACATGGACGGTTTTTTCAGCAAGATTGACGGAACAGGAGGTGACACCTGATACTGACGACAAAGATCGTTCAATTTTACCGACACATCCAGCACAGGATATACCAGACACTGATAATGTGGTTATCTGCTGTATATTATTACTTTCTTTGTCGACTGCAGTATTCACAACATACTCTCAACTGAAATTTTGTGTAAGCATACTCTTTTTGCAATATCTATTTTACCGTGTGATTAAAAAGTCTAACCATGAAGTTTAAAGAAGCCTCTACAGTCGTCGTACTCGACTTTGAAACCTCCGGCCTGTCCCCTGAAAATGGCGACAGAATCATAGAGGTTGGTGCGGTATTGGTTGAAAATGGCAGAATAACTGACCGTTACCAGAGCCTGGTCAACCCGCAGTTCCGGGTCGACTCTTTTATCGAGAGGCTGACCGGCATCACCAATGAGGAGCTCAAAACAGCGCCTTCGGCTAACAGGGTTATCCATGAGCTGGCCCGATTTATCGGAGATCACGACCTCGTCGCCCATAATGCCGATTTTGACCAGAAGTTTCTGGATGCCGAAATGCGTCGGGAAGAGCTGTCATACGCCGGTAGTTTTGGTTGCTCGCTGCTGGTATCGAGACGTCTTTACCAAAATGCTCCCGACCATAAGTTGGGGACGTTGGTCAGGTACAAAAGCCTGCCAATAAAGGGGGATTTCCACAGGGCTCTGGATGATGCTGAAATGACAGTCCACTTGTGGTTGAGGATGGTGGAAGATCTGAAAAATATCCACCATCTGGAGTGTGTTACTTTTCCATTTATGAAAAAACTGGGACGCATGCCAAAGGCATCCGTCGCACAGTTTTTAATGAAACAAAATCGTGTATTGCGGGCCGATGAAAGAGATTAGGCGGCCACTGAAAGAGATTA
>CAMRBW010000080.1 GCA_947040555.1 uncultured Oceanospirillales bacterium
TGGTGAGGCATCGATATGGAGGGTGGCGTTGAAAAACTCGGCAGCATTTTGTTCGTAGAAGGTGTTGGTCATGGTCGTATTGTTGTGTCAGCAGTGTTGACAGTATTTATACATGTAGTGCCTGGTTTTGTTATCTTGTTTTTCACTTTCTCATCAGGATTATCTTCGATATTTTGCCGTTGTTCGTCGCAGCATTAAAGTATGTGAAGCACTCACAGGGAGACAATTGCACTTATTGCTTGAATCCAGTCAATCGGACGACCTGTAACGAGTATTTCGTAAGGATTAACTTTTGCTGAACTGAACAGAATGTGAAGGAACATTCTGTCAGCTTCAAACAGCAGGTTAAAGCGACACCAGCTCTCTAATATCCTGATCGGACAGCTCCGTGATCCACGTCTCACCACTGGCAACGGTCAGCTTGGCCAGCTCCTTCTTGCTCTGGATCATCTCATCGATCTTCTCTTCAAACGTTTTTTCGGTGATCAGCCGGTGAACCTGTACGCTCCGCTTCTGGCCAATCCGGTAGGCGCGATCTGTCGCCTGGGCTTCTACTGCCGGGTTCCACCACAGGTCGTAATGGATCACCTGGCTGGCTGCGGTCAGGTTGAGGCCGGTGCCGCCGGCTTTCAGGGAGAGAATCAGAATCTGTGAACGAGGATCGTTCTGGAAATCGTCAACCATTTTGTCCCGCCTGGTGCGGGACAGACCGCCATGGAGGAATTGTGCGTTCAGCCCCAGTTCCATGGTCAGACTATTGACTAATAACTCACCCATAGTCGTGTACTGGGTGAAGACAAGGGTTTTCTCACCCGCCTCCTGGGCTTCCCGAATGATCTCCAGAAAGGTCGCCAGCTTGCCGGATTCGGCCGTTTTGGCCTGGTCATGTTTGAGGAACTGGGCCGGCGAGTTGCAGATCTGCTTCAGGGCATTCAAAAGTTTGAAGATGATACCCTTGCGTTCGATGCCTTCAAGACCGGATTCCAACTCGTCCATGATGGTATTAACCGTACTCTGGTAGAGCGAAGCCTGCTGCGGACTCAGCTGACAGTAACGGTCGCTCTCCACCTTATCCGGCAGATCATTGATAATGGCTTTGTCGCTTTTCATACGACGCAGGATAAACGGTTCGGTGATCTTCCGGAACCGTTCCAGGCAGTTCTGATCCCGGTCTCTTTCTATGGGAAGGGCGAACTCGGTCTGGAATGTTTTCTGGGTGCCCAGATAGCCTTTATTGGTGTAGTCAAACAGGCTCCAGTATTCACTCAGGCGGTTCTCCACCGGTGTACCGCTGAGGCCGATGCGAATATCTGCCTTCAGACTTTTAATAGCCTTGGCCTGCTGGCTGGTGGGGTTTTTAATATTCTGCGCCTCATCAATCACCAGTGTGCGCCAGTGGTGTTTTTTGAACAGGGTAATATCGGATCGGGTCAGCCCGTAGCTGGTCAGAACGATGTCGTGTTGTTCCTGTTTCAGCTCCCGTTCACTGCCGTGGTAAATTTGTACCGACAGGGTGGGCGCAAAACGCTCAATCTCCTTGCGCCAGTTGGTAAGCAGAGAGGTCGGTGCGACCACCAGAGCCTTCTGTTTTTCCAGCTGGCCACTCTCTTTCTGATGCAGCAGCAGGGTGATCACCTGCAGGGTTTTACCAAGACCCATGTCGTCTGCGAGCAGAGAACCGAAACCGATGCGGGCATTTTGGACCATCCACTCAAAACCCCTTTGTTGATAGGGACGCAGTTGGGCATTCAGGCCTTCGGGTATTGGGGCCGGTTCGCCCTTGAGCAGCTGCTCAAACAGGGTTTTGGCCTCTTCACTCAGATGAACTTTGGCATCATCCAGCGTGCCGGAGAGTCCTGCTTTAAGCAGTTCTGCCCGGGACAGGGATTCCGGCAGCTCTTCCAGTTTTTTCAAAAGTTGCTGGAGCTGGCTGTTATCGAGCATGACGTACTGATCCAGCATTCTGACCAGCCCCGATGCACCCTCGACCAGCTTTTTGAACTCTTCGATGGAAACCTGTTGATCGCCGATAGCCACCTTCCAGTTAAACTGCAGTAGCTCATCCATCTTGAGATAACTGACGGGAGCATCACTTTTGCTGGACAACAGTGACAGACTAAGTGCCGGGTAGGCCAGTTTGCGCAGGGCTTTGGGCAGTACCAGACGGATGCCCAACATCTGCAATGCCGGCAGGGTACGCTGGAACAGGGGCGTAAACGCCTGCAGGGTGTAGGTGAGTTCTTGCTTTTGGCGGCCATTTTGAAGAGAGAGCTGCTCAATATCGGGCAGGTAGTCGGCCAGCAGCGCAAGATCGGTCAGTACGCTGACCTTGGTGTCGGAGAGTTCCGGGGTGGCCAGTACCTGCTGCAGCGGGCAGAGTGAACCCTGCTGCTCAATATGGACAGCGACACTCAGCTCACCCATCCCCTGAGGTTGATCAAGGATCTCTTCTACCACCAGGTGCAGGCGGTGCTGTCGTTCACCCAGATAAAGGCGGTTGAGCCAGTTGCGAATAACCCCTGGGTATTCCACCGTTTCAAAACGGTTAAACAGACAGGGAACGCCACCAAAGAACAGCTGACAGATGTCTTGTACCGCCAGCTGGATGGGGGCCTGAACCAGTCCTTGGGTGGTCAATAGGGAGATCATACTGTTAAGGGCGGCATTAATCTGGGTCTTGCCATCACTATAAAAGTTAACGGCTCGCTTGCGCCCTTTGGGTATATGGTGCAGTGCCACAAGATCGGGCGGGCAGCACTCATAGAGTGGTGTCAGCAATGCCTGTATTTCGTCGCTTAACAACGCCGGTTGCCAGAGGATCAGACTCTTCTTTTGGGAGTCCTGGTAGATGGCTGGCACATAGGCCTGTTGGCTCACCAGTTTCAGCGCAAGCCGGTAGAGTAGCTGCCACATCAGTGCGTGGTGGAAGTGTCTGGCAATATCAGGGTTTTCGCTGGTGTGCAGGGCGGCCAGACAGGCACACCATTGACTGATATTTTCAGGGGTAATAGACGTTCCCTGACTGATAACAGAGTGAAACTGTCCGTGTTCGTTAATCATCAGGGTGAGCGAATCAAAGCCGGTGATTTCAAGGGGCTGATCCTGAATTTTGCGGGCCTCCTTCTCCTGATTAAAGGCACACTTTGCTGTACGTTTATAGATGCTGGCCATCACCTCCCGAAAGTCTTTTTCATAGAATAGGGGGGTGCTGGTCAGGATGCCGAATATGCGCTCCTCCATCCGGGGAATTGTGGTCAGGTCAAGGCTGTCAAACACCGGGGACTCCGGCACTTGCCAATCGCTAATAACCGGCTCCTTCTGCCAGCTGTCCAGAAAGGGCGGGGGATTATCCAGAGAGGCAAAAGCCCGGCCAGACTGTTTCTCCATGGCCTTGATCAGATCCATGCCATGCAGCTCAAACACCAGAAAGGGATTTTTGTCGATTTCGTTGGCGAGCAGGTAGATGACAGCGGCGATATGCTTGCAGGGCATGGCCCAGTCCGGGCAGGAGCAGCTGGCCGTCATTTCACGCCAACTGCGGGGGAATATCGGAATACTCTGCTCGCTGAGCAGCTGCAGGGTCTGCTCAGGCAGCTGCCGGTTCAGCAGGCGGGCCAGTACAGCCGGGTTACTGCTGACCGTTTCAAGAACCAGTTTTTGCTGCTTGGTGGTAAAGGAAGGCAGATGAATGCGCACCCTGTAAGGGCGACGCTGGCGCCCCTGCACCTCGGCGACAGTCGACGTTTTCTGGATGTCGATCTTCGAGACTGAACCATTACCGGCGTAACGTCGTCCACGGGGCAGACGGTTGGTGTCGTCAATGCCATTAAACGCAGCGAGCCACTGCTTGCCCCACCAGGTTTGTCCATATTGACCGGCCATTACACTCCCCACTGGGAAAAATTATGGAAAACGTGATTTTATAGCCCATTCAAAAGGTGAATGCAGCAATTTGAACGCCCTTGGAACGCACACAAGTTTTGGCAACAGGTACCAGAATGGTCTCCTGTTCGACCTGAATGGATGTCTCAGTGACTTTACGAGCTGGTTTGAATGCAGGGCTTTTTTCAAGCCAGCGAAGAGCTGTTTTCCTGGTAACCAGAGTTTTTCCATCTTGTTTGACAGTGACAAGCTTTCCGGGATTATCACTGGGCGCAGAAACTGCATTGGCCACAGACGCAGAAGATATGCAAGCCAGCCAACCTATTTCCTGCAGGGACAGGGCATCAAGTGTTGGGTGGGCAAAACTCTTGGCAGCTGACTCATCAATAATCCCTTAATCTCCCTCCAGACAACAAATCCACAGAGATTGTTTGGGAGCAACTGTATGCATGATAGCGTTGAGCAAGATCTAATTAAGATTCTGCGACAGGGCGGGGGCTCCTGCGTCTTGCTGGTACGTAATCCCTGAGCACCAGCAGCTCATTATAACCATCTTTTTGTATTTTAAATCGGGGGGCAGTTTCCTTATTGTAATTGTATAAGTAGTCAGGCTTTACATTCCAACTGTTTTTCAACCAATGGCTGACTATAGATTTGACTTTAGGATTAATGGTTACTTTATTGTCTTTATCAATATGAATCAGCCTGATATTTTCTGGGATGTTAAGCTGCGTGCTAAGATTTTTCACCGTTGCGGCTATTTTGTTCACGTCCTTCTTCAGTTTTTGCAACTGAATCGTCAATTTCACCATTTTGATAAGGTGCGAAATGGCTTTGTCCACTCTGGCTGATTTCAAGCTGCTGCAGATCATGTTGCGGTTCTGGTTGATATTAAGCTCCTTATTCTCGATAGTAAGGAGCATGGGAGCCAACTTCTGTTCGTTATCACTCAGGTTATTGACGTTTGTCAAATCATTTTCCGTGTCGAAACCCGTGACCAACCGCATCAGCACATTCTTCCTGTCATACCTTTTTTTTTTGCAAGGTTGAATTATCAGAAGGTATGTAAGTTTTTGTATTGGGAGGATTATAAGCATCTAGCTTTTTCCCGGCTGTGTTATGTTTCATCGCTTCGTTGGGCATGTTGCTTTGATTCTGTGAAACAGGCATTCCAGTAGTACTATTAGATTTATGTTCTATCATAATGTCCTCCTCTAAAATCGTGTATTCTTATTGCCTATCGGTCATTCCTAGAAAGATACGGGAAAAGTTTCCACAGGTCTGTCAGACATAAGTTTCTCAGACCTTGGTCGTACCGGGTGAAGTCGCTTTCAGGGCGGGCAGGGGCACCTCGTCAGAGTTTGTTATGTAGAAAATGGCGATGTGTCAGGAAGGCTGTCGTTCTGCCGGATGAATATGGCAGCCCCTAAAAGCGATCTAAATGACAAACATATCCAGATGATAAATAACAACAAACCTACCGAAATATTCGCTATATTAAAGGAAATTAAAAATAATGAGGTAAGCAATATCTTAAAATTATTTCATCAGCACACTATTACTGATTCTCCGCTAGAAAAAAACCAGTCCACAGAAACCACCAACAGGGATGGGGGTGAGCTGAGATGTTTGATCAAACTATTGAAAATTAATAAATGGAAAATTTATCATCAGTTCTTTCAAGGTTCAACCTTACCTACAACATCGCCTGTTGGATCGTCCCTTGAACGTAAGTATTAACTGCATAAAAACTGGCAGAATAGACGATTCCGCCATAGAAACATTGAAAACAGCAGGGCAACAGAACCTCTACGAGTTGTCACAAAGCTCTGGATACAAAAATCTTCAGGTTATTCGAATTTATGACAAATCAACAAATTCATTAGTCTACGAGGCCTATACATTCAAAGGAATTAAAGCAAGTCACAAGCACTCAATCTCAACAGTTAATCTTTCTGATTAACTACCTGTTGAAGCCAGAACGCAACTGCCACTCAATTTTCGAGTGGCAGTCCTTGAACATCCCGTTCTGGACAGGCGCGTTTTAACCCTGCTACGGCGACTTAAATCAGACTGTAAAGCTTGATCAGGCCAACCCCAACAAACACCAAAGCAGCACATTTGTTAACCAACTGCAAAGGAATGTGTCGCAAAATTCTCTCTCCGGCAGTTTTTGAAGACATCCATACTTTGTACCCGAATTTATGGATGTCCTGTATCTCCGTGGCAGCCCCTGAGAGCTGCCGGAATGCACTTATTGTATTAATCCAGCCGACGGCGATGGTTTACTATTTAACCTGATTAACCTGAGTTTTGGTTGAATTGTTGTTCATTGTCTAAGCTATTGCTAATAGGCTGTATCACCTAAGGGAAGAAGCGATGATCAGGACAGGAAATCATGGGTATCGGGGGTTTACCCTGATTGAACTGATGATTGTTGTGGCGATTATCGGGATACTGTCCGCTGTGGCTTATCCCTCGTATCAAAATTATGTCAAACGGGCACATGTTTCTGAGGGGCTGGTTCTTGCGCAGAAGGTAAAGATTGCGGTCTTTGAGTACTATGTGGTGGAAGGCGCATGGCCAGCGTCGAATGAAGAAGCGGGTCTTTCCAAGATAATAGGAAGTGCAGACGTTCAGGTTGAAATTTATGGTACTGCTGGGGAAATTTTGATTACTTATGGCAAGCAGGTGGATGCCACGAAAGATACGCATGCTGCCCTTGTTCCTACTGTTTCTACAGGCGGGTCTGTCCTATGGAGGTGTGGTAATGTCGCTGGAGCCGTTGGGTCTGGCCGGAATCCGGTGCCACAGGAACTGCTCCCCAGTAGTTGCCGGTAGTAGCGTTGGCAGCAATGGTGTGAATGGCATATAGAGTGAATGTCTACTTTTCAGGAATGTGTTGGGTGAGTTTGTGTTTTCTGATTTCTATGAGAGGGCTGCTTGAATCCAGCATATGTCCTGTAAGAAATGGAGAGCGAGGTGGTATCGGAATTTTCCGTTTTTATTAGGTGTTTTCTGTTTTTATTAGGTGTTTTCTGATTCAATAGATTTTTAGTATTGAGTTGATCGGTATTTGCTGATTTGAAGTGCCGTTGACACAGTCTATTTTTTCTATTCGGAGAACCACTGTGGAAGACAGTCAACAGGGAAGCAAACATCCGTATAAAGCCGTTCCTGTCGATAAAGGCAAGATTGTTGAAACGATACAAGACCTGGAAAATAAATTTACAGAACACACCGTCAGTCAATGGTCACGTTCAGAAGTTAGAAATCGACTGAAAGAAGATTTACAGACAGCATGTCAAATAGAACTGGCAACCATTCCGATTTATCTTTTTACCTATTATTCCATCAAGCGTAATAAAAATTCCGGTCAGCAGATGTCCAACGGCGATCTGTTTGCCAATAAGGCAGGCGGGCATATTATGAGTGTGGCGGTTGAAGAGATGCTGCATATGTCGTTGGCCGCTAATATTTATTTTTCGTTGTTTGGAGAAGCACCGGAACTGTATCGGAAATCTCCGGAAGTGTTTCCTACTCCCTTGCCTCACCATAAGCACAATGGTCCGCCGGGACCGGACGGCAAAAACGAGGTATTGATACCTCTGGCCAAATTCAGTTTTGAACAATTATGGCATTTCCTACAAATTGAAACCCCCGGTAAGGGGCCACTCATGCCCACGGATTCTAACTGGACAACCATTGGTCAGTTCTATTCCTATATCCGTTGTTTGCTGAATTCGCCCACCTTGTCTGACGGGGATTTTCAGATAGGGGCTGCGGAGTTCCAGATTCAGTCCTATAACTATTCAGCGAATAATGTCGATACTGTCAACCCCGGCTCAACCTTCAATAACTGGAAGACGCCCAAACAGGAATACAGTGCTGCCAAGGTAGCTAAGTACGCTAATGCCAATGCTTACGGTGACGATGAAAAGCCTGTACCCGCTTCTAAAAACCGGAACGGCGTTCAACTGATGACCATTAGCAGTAAAGACGACGCTCTTTGTGCAATTGAAACCATTTGCGATCAGGGTGAAGGTGCTGACCATACCCGGTGGGATGATGAAGCCCACGAGTTGTCTCATTATTATAAATTCCTGCAGCTACAGGCACAGTTGGAAGGATACTCTTCAGAACACTGCGGAGCCTTCGCTTCATGGTACATAGACACGCTGCCTAAAAGACCTCCACCACCGGCTGTGATGACACCGACCATAAAAAAGGTAGAGCTGGACTCAGTGGTGGTGAACTTTCCGGATAACCCCAAAACCGAGGACTATCCTGAATCATTACAGCCCCTGTCGACGTTTTGTAACGCCCTTTATCAGTACATGCTGATTATGACGGAAACCATCTTCCACGTTAGAGCGGATCCGGCCTTGCCATCGGAAGCTCAGGCTCAAAAAATGTATTTTAATATTTCCCTGCATCGCTCCATGATTTGGGTGCTGGATAAATACATTCAGGCGATACGTAATGTTTCCCTGCCAAGGGAGAAAAAGATGGCACCCACTTTTGAGTTTGTGGATCTGGGTACCCCAAAAGACGCTTTTGGTCAACTAACCCGATACGGAAAGGCAGCTATTGAGGCAGAAAGTGCAATGCCGGAAGGAGACAGGCCCGGTATTAAAGAGTACGTTGAAACCGCTATTGGAGGAAAGGGACCTTTGCATCTTCCCAATGTGGCGGACTACATCAAATAAGCAAAATATGTGTTAAAGAATCCAGGGAAGGAAACATCATGACCGATAACACCAATAATGAATTAAACCCCGGAGATCCGGTACCCAGACCGTATCCTTTTGACAAGGCACCCAAATTCCCTCCCACTGTGGGTGAGCAGTCAGAGGGTGCTGAATTACACGCGTGTATGGGACTGAATAGTTGCGCAGGACAGGACCGGTTTGGTATTACCGGGCCAAAAGGAGGTAGCCCTAATGCCTGTGCAGGACAGGGGTTTTGTTCGACAGCTGTCGACCATACCTGTCACGTACAAAATAACTGTAAAAGTCAGGGGGGGTGTGGTTTATACGGAACGGCCAGTGAAATGGACAGACCGGGACAAAATGCCTGCCAGTCTCTGGGATCGTGCGCAACGCCGATCAATGCAGAACGATTTATTACAAACGGCGCTTATCAGGGAACCAGCGTATGGAAGCGGGCGAGGGCCGTGTTTAAAGAAACCCAATGGGCATCGCTGCGTGAAAAAAATCCGGCACTGTCTGAAGAGTTACCAGCTGTCGGGGGGGTATTTGTTGAAAAAAACGGCGATATCTTTAGCGAAGGCCCTTCGTATTTGTGGATCTCAGATGATAATGAAGAGCGTGACAATATGACCGCCTGTGGCAGCAGTGGTATGAGTGGTGCGGGTGGTTGTGGCTGAATGATGGATACCCTTGACCAAAGCCTCCTGTCTCCGGTGCCCGATCTGGGGTTGGGACTGGGGCTTCGTAACTGTCATTTCGAACATATCCTCACTCACTGGCCCGAAGTGGACTGGTTTGAAGCCATTTCCGAAAACTTTATGGATTCTGGTGGCCGCCCCGGTTATGTGATTAGAGCGATAGCGGAACGTTATCCGGTGGCGCTGCATGGCGTGTCGATGTCCATCGGCAGTACTGACCCGCTTGATGTTGACTATTTACGTAAACTGAAAAGACTGGCTGACGACATTGGTGCGATTTGGGTAAGCGATCATGTGTGCTGGAGCGGTATCAATGGCGTTTATACCCATGACCTGTTACCTCTGCCTTTTACGGAAGAGGCTCTGAACCATGTGATTTCCCGGGTCAGACAGGTACAGGACTGTCTAGACAGACCACTGGTTCTGGAAAATCCCAGCAGTTATGTTCAATTTACCCAATCGACACTGTCGGAACCCGAGTTTCTGAGGCAATTGAGTGATGCCACCGGGTGTCGTCTATTACTGGACGTTAATAATGTGTATGTCACCTGCTTTAACCATGACCTTGATCCAATAGCGTATTTGCAGGATTTTCCCATGGACGCTGTGGTGCAGATACATCTGGCCGGTCATACTCATTGTGGCACCCATATTATCGACACCCACGATCAGCCGGTATCCGACGCTGTGTGGGCATTGTATCGAAGAGTTTGGCAACAGACTGGCGGGATATCCACCTTGTTGGAATGGGATGGCAATATTCCTGATTTTGATCGTTGCCTGACAGAGGTCAACAAAGCCCGACGGTATCGATCCGGTACTATGGAGCCTCATATTGAAACAGGGTCAGCCAATCAACAGGGCAGCGGGGTGCCGACGCCTCTGGATTTTTTGATTCCGGATATTATGGCGACTATGGATGAGGAATAACGATGGATGAGAAATAACGATGGATAACACCCTCTCATCATTACAGCGGCAAATGCAACAGGCGTTAATTTCACCAGGCTGTGACACAGGTAAGCAGGCGGAGTCGTTTATCCGGCCGACTTCACGATTGTCTGCCGAAGCCTGTCTGTCTATTTATCAGCGCAGTTATTGCAGCCGGTTACAAAGCTGTATGCGCGAACAATTTCCGGCGTTGTGCCATGCTTTGGGAGCATCAGTATTCAATGACTTCAGCATGGACTATCTCAGCCGTCATCCGTCAACCTGCTATACATTATACGAACTGGGGCGTTTATTTCCCGATTACCTGAAAGCGACCCGGCCAGACAGCAATTCCGGACAAGAGTCGTCTGAACAAGAATATTCGGAACAAGAAATCTGGATAGACTTTATGGTGCAGATGGCATCTTTTGAACGCAAGATGTTTGCTTTGTTTGATGCCCCGGGGCATGAAGGTCAGCGATTGGCAACGAACGACACAGACGATAAACACCTGTGTCTGCAACCGGCTGTCAGGCTGGGACGTTATGACTTTCCTTTGATGGATTACTATCTGGCCGTCAGGCACGGAGCCAGTCCGGACTTGCCGCCCATGAAAATCACCCATGTTTTGCTGGTCAGAAAAGAATACCGTATTCATATATTAACCCTAACCCCGGCGCACGCAACGTTCCTGGCTGCCGTGAGAAACGGACTCTCCGTAACAGATGCTCTGGCTTATACGGCTGACCAACTGAAGATTCCGCATTCTGGGGTATTGCAATCCTGGCATGCTTCAAAGGGGGTTCGGGAGGTTTGGTTATCTGCTGGTTTGTTTATTGATACGCAGCAATAATTATTCCCTTGTTCTTCAATGCGTAAGTTTTGGCTCTGATTCCCCGTTGCTTGCTGCGCTTCTGTGGCTATAGGTTCATGTTTCTGAACTGTTGATCCGGTCTGTTGCTCGCTTTTTCCGAGCAGGTCATGGCTGTCGTTCCCGTTGCTTGTGTTCAGCGCTGATCAACCGTTCTGAAACATGACCAGTTTTTGAGGACATCCATACTTTGCATTGATACTTTGTGCCCGAATTTATGGATGTCCTGTATCTCTCCGTAATGACTAAAGAGCAACGAGGCAGGCAGTCAACTCCCTGCCATTTTTGCATACGGATACATCGCCAATGGCCGCCAATAAGGCTGCTGCTCAGAAAAGGCGAATGGCCTCTGAGCTGGACGATGCTCAAGAGTGGGTTTTCACTGGAGTGGCAGGAGCAGATTGCACAGCCGCCAGTGCCCCTCGATGGTTGCCCGTGGCCAATAACGCGGGACTTGATCAGCCAGCACGCTCCCGGATTTCGTCCTGCACTTATCACCGGTTCACAATAGAACAGGGCCGACTCGGTATCTCCCATGGTCAAATAGGTACTGGCCAGTTTTATACGATTGCGGTCTTGTTCCTCCGGGTTATCGGTCTGAGTCAGCCGGTGGCGATAGAGGGTAATCAAACCATTGTGGTTACCGGCACTTTGTAGCAGCGCAGCCTTGCAGAGCAAGCAACACCGCGACTATCAGCAGCAGAGGCCTGACTGCCCTTTGTTTCCCTGTCATCGATCATCATCCTTACAGCGTGCGGCATCGTGACCAATATAACGATAGGGAGCAAAATAAACAGACTCGATAACAGAGATGTTTTCGTTGAGAATGTGCCTATTTTGCGTGCTGTGACAGGGCAGGCTCAATATCTCTGATTTGAGTTGGTCTTACATTCCGAAAAAATGGACTTTTGGCAGAGAGCATTCCTCATGCTGTTCAATAAAGGCGACGACGGTAGTGCACGAGATAAGGATCCATATCATTTTCATCGGAATAATGCATCAGTGCTTCCATAGGCGTGTATCCTTCAACCTTAGAGGGCTTCAGTTCGTGAACGCAGTTTTCATAAGAATTATATATAAACCATTCAGTTCCCATGCGATAGGCTTCTATGTAATGACCTGTTAATGATGAACCTTTATGGAAGAGCATGGCATCCGGTTCCATAACAACAGTTTTCTCTCTCTGATCTGCTACCCGTATAGGGAGATTGATAGTACCCTGATTCTGAATTAGCAACCGATGGGACACACCATGTATTTTTTGTGTGTTTTCCCCATCGAATGTGAATATGCCTATTTGCATACTTATATGTTGCAGCGGCGATTTTCTTGTGTATGAGATTCCTTCCTGTACGCGATGATACTTTAGCAGTTGATCCATGCTGGTTATTCCTTGTTGTTTGAATGTCGCTTCCTCCGGTAAATACACGGCTAAAACAGGGTGGCCATTGACGCAGGCCCCCGGGTTATTCTCGTAGCTGAATATCTCCAGTATTGCCGATATAAACTCCACGGCATCATTACACAAACAGTTCTCCAGGCTATCTTTTGGAAGTATTTGTATAAGTTTAACAATCTTGTGCTTCTTGGCATGAGTTAAAATTTGTTCGTAGAGACCTTCCTGTGAAATGTTGTCTAAATCGCCATGTTTTACCTTGCGTATGAAGTTGACAAGCTCAGCTGTGAACTTCTTAAAATTCTCCTTGTCATTATCCAAACTCTTTGACTTTTTGATGTAAGTGTTACCTTCAATGGCTGTCAGCTCATCGTCTGTCAGAGTATGAGCAAGGTAAGTCAGTCCCGCATTAAAAAAACAGCTATTGTTGTACCCATTATATTTGAGATGATGGGCAGACACTGGTGTCATGACAAAACTATTGGTGTGCGCTGCCCGTACCCCCAACTCTGAGAGATCATCAATAATGGCGGTTCCCCTATCGATCTGTCTGGAGGCGTTTTTGCCCCCACTGCCATCAGTTTCAGGACTTTTATTCACGTCTGGAGCAGGACTCATTAAAGGTTCGAGCTCGACAGTAGAGGCATAGTCCCCAGGCGGATTCTCTGTTTTTACTTTTGAAGGCCTGCCGGTGCCGTTTTCTTGTGGATAGGCGGGAAGAGACTGGATAGGCTGGAGGAGAAAGGTCTCAGGAAAATTTTTGCGTTGAATCAGCGTCAAATCATTTTTCTGAATTATTGATAATTTATTATTTATGTATTTGTAATAACGCGGAGCGCCCACCGCAAAAGTTAGCGCATAAAGGGACACCCCCGAGCTTCCAAGAATTGGACCGATAGTGTTGGCACACGACCCCCCGCAGCAGGTACACCAACAGCCAAGAAGAGCCGGGATTGAGACAACGGCAAGCGGACTACTGATTACTGTGCCTAGTGCAGCTGCCGCTGTTATGGCGGTCAATACCCGGCAGTTTTTTGCGCAAAGTGAACCTTTTACTGGGCAGCCCATTTTTCTTCTGCATTTGAAGCAACCCGTGGCGGCTGGTTGTCTGGTAACCACCTGTCTGTTGTTGCAATTATTGTTGCGATTATTCCTGCGGAAAGAGGGCTGTTGGGTTATGACCTGTTGTTCTTGCTGAAGGTTGTTATCAGTAAGTTGTAACGGACTCAACAATTCTGGCAGGTTAAAGTTTTGGTTTGATCCCCTTACTTCTACTGTTCACCATCGTAATGTGTCTCCTGATACCATTTTGTGATATTAACGATGCTTGAGCCCCTCTCCTCTCACCATTCAGCGCCTGCAGCGACACGTTGTGCGTTGGTTCCCTGCCAACAAAGGCATGAGGAGAACCTGATGGCTCGCCGCCACCAGGAAATGCACCATCAGAAAAAACCAATAAAGCAAGTGCTACTGACACAATTAAACAAGTGCTCTTCCCGCCTGACTTCATACAGCTGCCCCCCTTGGCGCAGGCTGCCATGAAGAATAGCAACCGACAGACAACAGAAGAGCTATATATAGGACAACAAGAAGATAAAAAAATTCAAAAGCACATAAGGCTCATTTCGCCGTACTTCATCTTCCTCGGCTGGCACCATGAACACGACGGTGGCGAAGGCTATAGGGTCAGTGATCACTGTTCCTGTCACCAGGCCGAGTGGGCCAGGAATAATGTTTTTGTCTGAAATGTGCCTATTATTTCTTCTGGGTTTGATCGAAGGTTCCCCAAATCCTGGGTAGTGGGTCAAACCTGCATTTTTTCATGAATATTGACTCCAAATTCAGCCGTATTGATTAACGACGAACCAAAAGCGGTGTCGTTTATTGGGTGATGTAACCAATTGACTGGAAATAGAAAAAACGGGGGTAGACCATCTGCTCTCTCCTCCTCAAAACAGAGCCAAAGAGCCAAAAACAGGTGCAAATAAGGGAAATGCTGTGGAGGCTAAACGAGAATGGTAAAGTGCCTGAACGAAAAAAAACGCCGTAAACACGAGCGTTTTGCAGAAAGAGGTTTTGAGGAAAAACGTCACTTTCTTTAAAGTGGCAG
>CAMRBW010000081.1 GCA_947040555.1 uncultured Oceanospirillales bacterium
TCTCCTGAACTCTCTCCTGAACTCTCTCCGGACATCACCCACACGTTTTTCCCCGTGTTAATATCCATCAGGTTAAGGGTCACGCCGATCTGAAAACGGCCATTCTCGTCGGTAGTGAAATTATCAATACTGCCGGTCATGGCCAGTTTGACATTGTGCTGTTTTGCCCAGGTCTCGGCATTTTTCAATCGGTGAGCATTAACCAGTAGATTATTGCTGCCGGGGACTTCTGTGTCTGGAGGAAGGCTGACTTGCTTGATGCCTTTGGCGGCCAGTTGAACCTTCAGCATCCGCTCAATCTGAATGCCTTTTTCCGAAGAGTCCAGTGACCGGACAGGCAATACTGCCCAGCTGTCCTCTGACGGATAACCATTACGGTAAGGGGAGATGCTACATCCCGTAAGAATGGCAAGAGTTAACAGCAGGCATGTGAGGCGTAGTCTATTCATGGTATACGGTTCAGATTTTCTCTGTAGGTTCTTAACCACTGCAAGGCAATAATTGTAGTGGCATTGTTTATCTTGCCGCTATCGAGCAGACCCAGTGCTTCGCCCGCAGGAACGACATGGACTTTTATGTCCTCGTTTTCCTCATCCAGACCATGAATGCCTCCGGCATTTGAGCTGTCGGTCATCCCGCAGTAGAGATGAACGATCTCGTTGCATGCGCCAGGAGATGGATAGTAAGAGAATATTGGCAGCAGCTCGGTAATTGTACAGCCAGATTCCTCAATCGCCTCACGAACCACGACCTCTTCAGGCTTTTCATTCGGCTCGGCAATTCCGGCGACCACTTCGAGCATCCAGGGGAACTCTCCCGCAATCATCGGTCCAACCCGAAACTGTTCGATCAGAACCACATTATCCAGAGCCCTGTCATAGAGCAGCGCAGCGGCGGCAGGTGTCCGGAGAAAGGCCTCGCGAATAACCGTCGGGCTCTTACCCCCGCGGAATAGACTGTGATGGAAAAAGTAACGGGCGGCTCGGAAAAAACCTTTGTAAAGAGATTCTTCCCGTTCAATGACGTAGGTTAACTTTGTATTATCGTTCATCATTCGTTTCTTCGCGTGGCGCTCTTTATGTGAAACTCTTTTATGCGGAACTCTTTTATGCGGAACTCTTTTATGTCGAACTCTTTTATGTCGAACAGTACAACCGCTGATCCAGTATCAGTGTCATTACAGAAGGAGTCAGCCATTTTTGCAACTGCTGCATATCAGGCTGAGGCCGATTGAGGGCGTTACGCACAGGCGTGCTGCGGATATTCACACTCTCTTTGGCGGTGAAAATTGGCCACCTCTGCTCAATATCCTGATAACGATAAAAGCGCTGCCAGGTTTCCGGAGCCGCATTATCCGGCCCGCGGATAAAGGTAAATTCGGTGTCCGGCTCTCGTTCGCTGAGTGTGTTGAGAACAGTCCATGTATAAACCGGCTGCTCCGGCGCTGCATCCCATAACTCTTTCTCAATCAGTGAGATTTCCAGCTCACAGGGCACATCGGCAGCATCAATAAGGAAGGCGTCAAGCAACGCCAGTCGCTTTTCAAGAGTGAGTACTTCCTTGTAAAAAGCATGGGCTACACTCGGCAAAATAAAGATTTTGTCGAAGAATGGTGCGGCTTGTACGAGAACATCAAGGTGTCCTCTAGTGGGTGGATTGAAGGCTGACCCGAAAACACCTGTACATCCCATGTGGTATGCCTGCCTATTTTTTAAAATGTTTAGGTAATTGATACGCGCTACAAGGTGAATATACGGATTTTGTAAATCTCATTAAAGATTATCATTGCCCCATGCTTTTTTATTGCCCCCTTATTTTTGGTTGTAATAGTTCGCCTGACATCACCCCTCCCCCCCTTTACTTAGGTGTCAGGCCTTTTTTTCTACAGACGATATTCATCCTCGCAAAACTCTCGCATTTTCTTCCATTTTTCAACTTCCCCTTTGTAATTACTCGATTTCCACAGCAAAACCGGCATACAAAAATGCCCGGATAGACCGAGCATTTTCAGAAAGTAATTTAGATCTTCTCGAACAAAAGATCCCAGACGCCATGCCCTAAACGCTCACCGCGCTTTTCAAACTTGGTAATGGGTCGGTGATCAGGGCGAGGGGAGAAGTTCTCTTCACCGGCCTGGTTTTTGTAGCCTTCAGCGGCGGTCATAACGTCCATCATCTGTTCAGCATAGTTTTCCCAGTCTGTAGCCAGATGCAGCACACCACCGGTTTTCAGTTTCGGTAGCAGAGAGGCAACAAATCCGGATTGCACCAGACGACGCTTATTATGACGCTTCTTGTGCCAGGGATCGGGGAAGTAGATCTGCAGACGATCAATGCTGTTGTCAGGAATACAGCGAGCCAGCACCTCAACAGCATCATCGCAGTAAGCACGCAGATTGGTGAGACCCACTCTGTCGGACTCATTCATCAGGCTGCCAACACCGGGGCGATGAACCTCGATACCGATAAAGCTCTTGTCAGGCTCACTACCGGCCATCTCAAGCAGAGAGAGGCCCATGCCAAAACCAATCTCCACGACCAGTGGCGCCTTGCGGCCAAAGGTCGTTTCCAGATCAAGGCGGCCATCCTCAAGCTTCAGGCCCTGTTTTGGGAAGATGATATCCCAACCCTTCTGCTGACCGGTGGTCATTCTTCCAACGCGCAAGACAAAACTCTTGATCTTGCGGTGGTGTTCTTCTTGAGCTGCTGAGTGATCTTCTGCGAGGTCCGCAGGGAGTATGGTTTCGGTCATAGGTTCGGAATATTCAAAAGACGCGCGGGGAAATGCATTATACGGAGATATACATTGAGTGCCAGAGTCGTAACAAAGAGGCTGCCCGGCACCAATGACAACGGTGCCAGGCAGATTTCATCAGGACTTCTCTGAAGCCAGAGCCAGACCCTGCTGGAAGTAGCCAGAGCTCTTCTCATGCTCACCCAGATGGGCAAGCAGCTGACCAAGCTCATTGTAGGTTGCCGCACTGTTGTGCAGCTGCAGGCTGGTTTCCAGATAATCTCTGGCTTTACCCCACAGCTGGGCACGGGCGCTGATGCGTCCCAGAGCCAGTAGCAGTTCCGGATCGTTCGGACGCTCTGTCAGCAGTTTCTCGCCCGCTATCAGCTGACGGTTAGCATCGTTGCCATTGAGCTTGCCGTAGATATGGATCAACAGAGGGCTGTACATCGAGCCCAGCTGCCGGCGGATAAAGGTTTCCGCGGCATCCTGAGCATTGAGCTTGTAGAGACAACGGGCATAACTGAGGACAAGATCCTCATTTTTACGCTGGGAATTGGTCAGCGAGTTCCAGATGGCATCCGCTGGCTCGGTACGACGCTCAGGGCTCAGGGAGCAACCCTTGTTCAGCGCCTGCAGGAACAGTTCGTGATAAACGGTCTGTTCAAGCTGTTCCAGCTGAGTCCCGTTCAGCACCTTCTGTCGGTGAAGCACAGGTAGCAGTGAAGCCAGCGCCTGCCAGTCTCCCAACTGCTGATAAGTCTGCTGCAGCAGCTTCAGGATATAAGGGTGCTTAGGTGATCTCTTGCGCAGAGAGCTGAGGGTAGCCAGCGCCTGTTCCAGATGATTGTGGGACATCTGAATCTCAGCCTGAGTGATACCGATAGCCATAGAGGCTGCCGGAGTCGCCTGATCAGCTTTGCGGAGAAACTCCTGAGAGGCATCCAGATCATTGTTGAAGCTGGCCGCCCTGGCGGCAAGCAGATAGTTCAGCAGTGGTGATGAACCTGTGTCTCCCGCCTGTCCGAGCAATTTCTCGGCATTGTTCCAGTAGCCGTTGGCAAACTGAATCAAGCCCTTGTTAGAAACCCGCTGCGCCTTGCGATGACGGGATTTAGCCGTAATCGGAAACAACCAGCCAGTGCCATTGATGATGGCCCGCAGAATGGAGAACAACAGCTTGCTGACCACAAGCGCCAGCACAATAGCGGCCAGCGTGGACCACAGGCTGCTCTCCAGAATGTAACCATTGTAGGAGATCAGCACGTAACCGCTGTCGATGAAGAAGTAGCGCATAACCACGAAGATGCCGGCAATCAGCACTAGATAAAACAGCGCTTTTAAGACCATTTTACTCATTGCAGGTCTCCGGACTTCTGACTCACTTTCTCGTTGACATAGCCCTTAAGAGCCGTCATAGAACGACTGATATCAGGTATTGGCTGCGCCAGCGGCGTGTTGCTGATCTGCTGCAGGGATTGCTTCAGCTCAACCATCTCAGGGGTATCGTTGACAAACCATTCGTCCAGCCACTGCTGAATATTGGCCAGACTGCCACGATAGACCTCTGCCCGTCTCTGAAGCAGGGCGATTTGAGCCTGCTCAACCATCAAGCGCAGGTTCTGACGCAGGAAAAGATCCTGCTCAGGAGCCATCAGGGCGGGCGCCAGCTTCACGGTATCCTTGCGAATCGTAAACTGGGCGGCAAATGTTTTGGAAACATCCGTGGCAACATTAGCTAACTCATGCCCCCACACACCCAGCGTCTCCATGGTTTGATCACGGAGCGCTTTCAGTTTGACCTCAAGTGGCATTTCACCCTGAAGAATTTGGATCACGGGCTCAGAGGGTGCATCGATGTCGATAAATGCTGTTTGTCCAACCGCAGCAAGGGCGGATGCCATAGACCGCCCTTCAGGGCTGACAGAAGGCATCTCCCGGCGCAACGGCAGCTTGTCGATCTGTTTTTCAAAGCCATCGAGCTTCAGCCATGGGCTGGTGACATCCACGCTGGAGGTGCTGCGAACAGAGGCAATATCCTCCGCCAGCGCCTGACGCACGTTAAACAAAGCGTATTCATCAAGGGCAACCAGCAGCTCATCGGCCTGGATGAGCAGCGTTTGTGCGCTTTTCAGATCCTGCACTGTCAGCAGACGCTGGTTGGCCAGACGCATCAGATACTCGGCTTCCGCCAACATCCACTCATTGCGGTCGCTCTCTTGCAGTCTGCTTACCTTGCGATCCAGATGATCCAGACGGGAAACCAGACGGCCAGACTGGTCGGAAACGTCTTGATATTGTCCGGAAACAGTCTCGAACTTCTGCGAAAATATACGGAACTGGTCATTGACTCCCTGAACATCCTGCTGCACGGCAGCGACTTGAGCGCCACTCTTCTGCAGCAGAGAGGATTCTACGCCCTGAATGCTATTGGCGAGCTGTGCTTCAACCCAATCCTGGCGAGCCAGGTTGGCGGATTGAATCTCAGGCAGGATGGTCTGATAACCATACCAGCCACCAACGCCGATAACGCCCAGCGTCGTTGCCGAGATCAGCAGGGACAGAACAGCGGTCTTGCTGAGAGGAATCTTCTGGATAGCCGGTTTTTTGCAGCCTTCAGACTGTGCCGGCTGCCCGGAATAGGAGATTGGCTCCTCGGCAACAAAAGCAGTGGCTTCTGCGGTATCAGGATGCACCTTCTCTCCGGCAGTTGACGTTTGTTCTGCGGCCTCAGGGGACGTTTTCCCGGTGGCATCTGTTGATGCCTGCTCTACGGATGCAGAAGAGTTTTGCTCTGCAGAAGTAGAGGAGGTTTGCTTTGGTGTCTTATCGTTCACCCGGTTCTACTCATGTATCTGTTTATGACAAAATCACCTGCAGCAGCCACTACCAGGCTTTAGCCTTGGTATGCAAGCTGCCGCAGTGCAACGGCAATGTCGGCGTCACCCGCCCCCGTGGCGATGACGGTTCTGGTAAAGCCGACTTCTGATGCCATTTCGGCAACTCTCTGACTGGGTACCAGTATTGGGATATCCAGCAATAATCGACGATCTGAAGCACAGGTGAGCAAGTTGGCAACGATCTGTCCACTGGTGGCGACAATAGCATTAATCTTCTGCTCTTCCAGTGTTTGATCAAGTTGACCGTTCGGATATTCCGGACAAACCCGCTGATAGAGCACCAAAGGTCTGACCTTTGCCCCCCGCTCAGAAAGTGCTTGCTCAAGAATATCCCGTCCACCTTCGCCCTTCACCAGCAAAATATGCTGGTCAGCCACGGATTGAAGTTCCGGCATGGCCAGCATGGCTTCGCTGGTAAATACCGCCTCCGGACAGATCGCCTCCACAGCAAAGTCGGCAAGCACCCTGACCGTACTCCGTCCGGGTGTAAACCACTGCGCTGTTTCGGTAGCCACTGGTGACTGCCGAAAAAGGAGCTCTGCAGCCGATGTACTGACGACCACAACTTTATCGTATTCGGCAATATTAACAGGGTGTGGCAACTTCCCAGCCGGTTTTGGAATGATCTCCAGCATAGGTAAAACGCTCACTTCTGCCCCCTGTTTACGCAGAAAGTGAGTCAGTTTATCAGCCTGTGGCTGCGGACGGGTAACCAATATTCGCAGACCGCTCAGTTGGTGTGACTGATCCATCATGGCTGCTCGTCTGGAAGGTGGGCATCATCTGCCGTGGAGTGGGGTAGTGAGGCAAGAATCTCTCCTGCGCCCTGGGCGAGCAGATGCTTCGCCGCTTCCCACCCCGCTTTTTCAAATTCGTTAATGTTCACGCTCTGCTCGGTACGCAGAATCACGCGGGCATCGGGCTGACCGACCAGCCCCCGTAGCCGAAGTATATCGCCATCCAGCTCGGCAAAACTGGCAATGGGAACCTGACAGCCGCCATTCAACACCCTATTCATCGCCCGCTCTGCCAGCACACATTTGGCAGTGTGTTCATGGTGCAGCGGTTTGATCAGATCAATGATCGCCTGATCATCACTGCGACATTCAATGCCCACAGCGCCCTGGCCGCCAGCCGGAAGGCTGAGATCCGTGTCCAGAAAGTGGCTGATACGATCCCGGAATTCCAGTCGAATAAGGCCTGCGGCAGCGAGGATTATGGCGTCATACTCCCCGGCATCCAGCTTGGCGAGACGCGTGTTCACATTGCCCCGAAGGAAATTGATCGTAAGGTCCGGACGGTGGGCCAGAATCTGGCACTGACGGCGCAGGCTGGAAGTACCGACAATCGCCCCTGCTGGCAAATCATCCAGTGTGTCATAGTGATTGGAGACAAAGGCATCCCTGGGATCTTCTCGCTCACAGATCACCGGCAACCCTAACCCTTGGGGGAGGTGCATGGGAACGTCTTTCATGGAGTGGACGGCGATATCAGCACGATGCTCCAGAAGGGCATGTTCCAGCTCCTTCACAAACAGCCCCTTGCCGCCGATTTTTGCCAGAGGTGCATCGAGCAGCTTGTCGCCCCGGCTGACCATTTTAACCAGCTCAACAGTTAATGCCGGATACAGGGTTTCCAGACGCACTTTCACATACTCCGCCTGCCAGAGTGCAAGGGCGCTCTGCCGAGTGGCGATTCTCAGGTGTTTGGGCTGCATCGGTACGGTCTTTGGTACAGGCATCGAGGCGCTCTCTTCCACTCAATCACATACTGCTTTTATGACCAGCTGATTCAATGAGCGTTCAGGACTATTTTTTTCCGTTCATGGCCGTTTATACCATGGCTGCTTACCATGGAAATGCAACCACCATTTCTATCGTTCGGAGTGGGTCGCATTTCCCGCTTATCGCTGTTGTTGGAGTGATAGTTCGCCGTTCATTTCTGGTGTTCGCAGATGTGAGTTTTCAGGTCAAATCTCGTTTATTCGCCCCAATATTGCATAAATTAGTCGACCAAAACAGTCTTTTTATTTTTCTTCATTCAGCGTACCGTGAAGGTACAGGCATCAGAGCATGGCATTACAAAAATAAAAAAACAAACTGCCTGCCATGTTCAGTGTTGTTCTCTAAAAGCATTCTTGCAGAGAGTGACACTGGATCTGACAGAGTGGTTCAGGGAGGGTTCAGGGAGAGTAGGTCAGCGAGAAGATCAGCCCTCTGAGAACAGAGACCCACTCAAAGCCCAAGATCATCAATAACTACAAAAAAGGTGGTTGTATGTCCCTGTTTCAGCGCTATCAGAGTCGCTATGACTCTACCCAACAGGAAGAGATGAGTCTGCAAGACTATCTCGATCTGTGTAAAAAAGACCCCACAGCCTATGCGACAGCTGCCGAACGCATGCTGATGGCCGTTGGTGAACCGGAGATGATCGATACCTCCAGGAATCCAAGGCTGAGCCGTATTTTCTCCAACAAGATCATCAAGCGTTACCCGACCTTCGATGAGTTCCATGGCATGGAAGAGGCGATTGAGCAGATCGTTTCCTACTTCCGTCATGCCGCACAGGGTCTGGAAGAGAAAAAGCAGATTCTTTATTTACTGGGTCCTGTCGGTGGTGGTAAATCCTCCCTGGCTGAGCGCCTGAAAGCACTGATGCAACAGGTTCCTTTCTACGCCATCAAAGGCTCACCGGTTTTTGAATCGCCGTTGGGCTTGTTCGATGTGGCAGAGGATGGTGCCATCCTGACCGAAGAGTACGGCATTCCACAGCGTTATATGTCCCATATCATGTCGCCCTGGGCGGTGAAACGTCTGCACGAATATGGCGGTGATATCACCAAGTTCCGTGTTGTGAAACTCTACCCAAGCATTCTTAACCAGATTGCTGTCGCCAAAACCGAGCCAGGCGATGAGAACAACCAGGATATCTCCAGCCTCGTCGGCAAGGTCGATATACGACAGCTGGAAGAGTATTCCCAGGATGATCCGGACGCTTACAGCTTCTCCGGCGCACTGTGTCGTGCAAACCAGGGTCTGATGGAATTCGTCGAGATGTTCAAGGCGCCCATCAAGGTTCTGCACCCACTGCTGACCGCTACCCAGGAAGGTAACTACAACAGCACCGAAGGTCTGGGCGCGATTCCTTTCGAAGGTGTTCTGCTGGCGCACTCTAACGAGTCCGAATGGCAGACCTTCCGCAACAACAAGACCAACGAAGCCTTTATTGACCGGGTTAATATCGTCAAGGTGCCGTACTGCACCCGCGTCAGTGAAGAGATCAAGATCTACGAAAAACTGCTGGAACACAGCTCGCTCAAGCACTCCCCCTGTGCGCCGGATACCCTGCGTATGCTGGCCCAGTTCACTACCCTTTCCCGTATTAAGGAGCCTGAAAACTCCAACCCTTACTCCAAGATGCGGATATACGACGGTGAGAACCTGAAAGATACCGATCCACACGCCAAATCCCTGCAGGAATACAAGGATGCGGCCGGTGTTGATGAAGGTATGGAAGGTCTCTCTACCCGTTTTGCCTTCAAGACGCTGTCCAAGGTGTTCAACTTCGATCCTTCCGAGATCGCTGCCAACCCTGTGCACCTGCTCTATGTGCTGGAGCGGGAGATCGAGCAGCAGCAGTTCCCTCAGGAGATTCAGGATCGCTACATGCGCTTCATCAAGGAGTACATGGCACCGAAGTATATTGAATTCCTCGGCAAGGAGATTCAGACCGCTTATCTGGAGTCTTACTCCGAGTATGGTCAGAACATCTTTGACCGCTACATCACCTACGCCGACTTCTGGATTCAGGATCAAGAGTACCGTGATCCGGATACCGGCCACATCCTCAACCGTTCAACCCTGAACGATGAGCTGGAAAAGATCGAGAAGCCTGCTGGCATCGCCAATCCGAAGGACTTCCGTAATGAAGTGGTGAACTTCGTGCTGCGTACTCGCGCCGGCAATGAAGGCAAGAACCCCAGCTGGTTGAGCTACGAGAAGATGCGGACGGTGATCGAGAAGAAGATGTTCTCCAACACCGAAGATCTGCTGCCGGTGATCAGCTTCAATACCAAGTCCAGCAAGGACGAGAAGAAGAAGCACCATGACTTTGTCGAGCGGATGATGAAGCACGGCTACACCGAGAGGCAGGTGCGGTTGCTGTGTGAATGGTACATCCGGGTGCGTAAGTCCCAATAAGCGCAACAGTGACGTGCAGTCCGACGGCTGGTTCCTCTGGTTTTTAAAAAAACAGGAACCAGCCGCTCTCAATCAGACCACTCCACTGGAGGCGTTTATGAGCAACATCATCATAGACCGCCGTCGTAACAGCAAAGGTAAGAGTACGGTCAATCGCGAGCGCTTTATGCGTCGCTACCGCACCCAGATCCGCAGAGCTGTTAATGATGCGGTCAATCGTCGCAGTATTACCGATATCGACAGCGGCGAAGAGATAACCATTTCCCGAAAAAATCTGTCTGAACCGTTCTTTCATCATGGTGAAGGTGGACAGCAGGAGCGCACTCACCCAGGCAATAAAGAGTTCGTAACCGGTGATCGCTTCCCCAAACCCCGGGGTGGCGGACAAGGTCAGGGCTCCGGCAGCGGTGATCCTTCCGACGGTGGTGAAGGGATCGATGACTTTGTATTCCAACTCAATCGTGATGAGTTTCTGGAATACCTGTTCGATGATCTTGAACTGCCGAACATGGTACGCAAAGAGCTGAAAGATGCGACAGAGTTCGCTTACAGACGGGGCGGCTTTACCAATGCAGGCTCCCCGGATCGTCTGAATATTATTCGCTCCCTGCGTGGTGCCCATGCTCGTCGAATCGCCCTCTCCGGCAAGGATCGGAAAGAGATCCGTGCTCTGAAGCGGGAGCTGCGGGAGATGGAGGTCAACCCGGATGAGACCGATCAGCAGAAAGTTGAGCAGATTCGGGATCGCATTCGTGAGCTGAATGAAAAGATTAAACGACTGCCGTTTATTGATGACTTTGATCTCAAATTCAACAACATGATCAAAGTACCGCTGCCTTCCAACAAGGCAGTGATGTTCTGTGTGATGGACGTCTCCGGCTCCATGACCCGCAACATTAAAGAGATGGCCAAACGCTTCTTCTTCCTGCTCTATATGTTCCTGCAGCGTAATTACGAGAAGGTGGAAGTGGTGTTTATCCGCCACCACGCGGAAGCGAAAGAGTGTGATGAACACGACTTTTTCTACGCCCGTGAGACAGGCGGCACCGTGGTATCCAGTGCTTTGGCATTGAGCAAAACGGTGATTGAAGCCCGTTACGATCCGAAAAAATACAACATTTATGTGGCTCAGGCTTCCGACGGTGATAACTGGGAGTCCGATACCCCAAGATGTTCGCAAATCATTAACGAACATCTGATGAGCATGGTCTCCTATTTTGCTTATGTGGAGATCACCGATCGCAATCATCAGAACCTCTGGTATGAATACAAAAAGCTCGAAGCACAGTACGGGGATCACTTCGCCATGGCACATATAAAGAAGCCAGCGGATATCTATCCCGTGTTCAGAGAGTTGTTTGAGAAGAGGGAGGTGACCGCATGAGTACACCGATCTTCACCGATTCAGAGTGGAGCTTTGAGTTGATCGAAGCTGTGGATAAGGAAGTCTCTCTGATTGCAAAAGAGTTCGGGCTGGACACCTTTCCCAATCAGATTGAAGTGATCAGCTCCGAGCAGATGCTCGATGCTTATGCCTCAGTTGGTATGCCACTGATGTATAACCATTGGTCCTTCGGTAAACAGTTTATCTCCAATCAGTCCAACTATCAGCGCGGGAATATGGGGCTGGCTTACGAGATAGTTATCAACTCCAACCCCTGTATCTCTTACCTGATGGAAGAGAACACCATGACCATGCAGACGCTGGTTATCGCCCACGCCTGTTATGGTCACAACTCGTTCTTCAAGGGCAACTATCTGTTCCGGGAGTGGACAGATGCCGATTCCATTATCGATTACCTGCTCTTTGCCAAAAAATACATTGCCGAGTGCGAAGAGAAGTACGGCATCGATGCCGTCGAAGATGTTCTGGATGCCGCCCACTCTCTACAGAGTCAGGGGGTCAATCGCTACAAGCGCCCGGTCCCTGTCTCCGCCGTTGAGGAGCGTAACCGACAGAAGGAACGGGAAGAGTATATCCAGCGGACACTAAACGATCTCTGGACAACAATTCCGAAAAAGTTCCGCAAGAAAGAGACGACGGAAGAGCGGTTCCCGCAAGATCCGGAAGAGAACATTCTCTACTTTATCGAGAAGAATGCGCCTCTGCTGGAGATTTGGCAGCGGGAGCTGATTCGCATCGTGCGCAAGATGGCGCAGTACTTTTATCCACAGCGTCAAACCAAGGTGATGAACGAAGGGTGGGCAACTTTCTGGCACTACACCCTGATGAACGAGCTGCACCATCGCGGCAAAATCACCGACGGTAGCATACTGGAATTTTTGCAATCCCATACCAATGTCGTATTCCAGCCGGAGTTTGATGATCCGCGCTACAGTGGCATCAATCCTTATACTCTGGGCTTCAATATCTTCACCGATCTCAAGCGTATCTGTATGGCGCCTACGGAGGAGGATCAACGCTGGTTCCCTGACATTGCCGGTTGTGATAACTGGGTAGAAGTGCTCGATTACGCCATGCGTAACTTCAAGGATGAGAGCTTTATTCTGCAGTACCTGTCGCCCAAGGTGATGCGGGATATGCACCTTTTCACCATCAACAATGATGAAGCCAACCCCTATCTGGAAGTGACAGCCATTCACAACGATGAAGGCTACCGTCAGCTGCGTCAGAATCTGGCGACCCAGTACAATCTGGGCAACCAGGAACCCAATATTCAGGTTTACAATGTCGATACCCGTGGTGATCGCTCCCTGACCCTGCGCCACTTCCGCCACAATGGTTGCCCACTGGATGAGGGCAGCACCCATGACATCCTGCGCCATGTTGAACGACTATGGGGTTTTGATGTCAGGCTGGAATCTGTAAACGGTGAGGTTGTTAAAGAGACTTATCCGCCGAGTGAGGAGAGTGATAAAAGAAAGACATAATGACGTTTATTGATCTTTCTCGATAGTAGCCGGGCATTGCCCGGCTTTTTTTGTACGAAATTTTATATGTGATAGCCATATTAGGTCTAGACTCAGCTCTAATTTTTCAGGAAAGACTGATAGTGATATTGTCTTCTACATGTCAAATATTAATATTCTCGAAATACAGAATTTTTTCTTACTGGCTACTCAGTATAGCCTTCGTATATTCTGGTTTCTGCTTTGGATCAGAATCAATCAAGGTAATAAACCCAAGCTTCTTTCAGGGGTTATATAAAAAGATTGGAATAGATATAAAAGTACAGAGTGAAGAACAAGTATCTTGGTTTGATAAAAGAATTCTTGATGAAGATCAAGAATATCTGGACGATGGTGAAGGAAGTTATTCCATAGATGATACGCAAAAATACGACTTGGCGCTCTATCTGGAAAAAGAACATCCAACAAATTACAGGAAACGCATTGCCGTGGTGGCAAAGTATCCGTTGGATCAAGAAGCAGTGTATGCAGCCTATTTATCATACCCATCATTATTTTACCGGAAGAAGGTATAATCTACTATCTAGAAATGCATGAGCCTCATATCCTTATTGCAGATTCTGAATTATCTGATTTGAAGGCAGCCTTTTATTTTAAGAGTACCCATCATAAAAAAGACAGCAAGAACTCGCTTGATATACCAATGATTTTACGTGGAGACGCAATAGAATTTTATTCTGACCTTCAGGACAAATACCCTCTAAAAATGTGGCAACACAACGCCTCTTCTGGACACCTCGAAAAAATAGATTCAACTGCTATCGAAACTATCGAAAGAAGAGCCCCGGTAACACTTAATACAGCCTATCTGGAAGGCTTGTCCGCAAGTAATCAGCGCAAGAAACCATTACCTGTAGATATGGATAAGAGAACGTCTTCAGAACTGGCGGTGATATTGTGTAATGAAACCAAGCCAGATGGTATTCCTCTGGATTTTGGAAGTATTTGGACTCAGCAGAACCAACTATCAAGTTTTATTGGTAAACTGCTAAGCAATAACAAAAAAGATGATGGCGTTGATGGCTATTATGGCGATGTTATGCAAACTTTCCCCCTTCATGATCTCCTCGGTTTTATTTTTTTTACGACTCTGATTAGTTTAAATATACGGACTTACACTATCCACTCACCTTTATCAAGCACACAGAAATTATATGACGAAATAAACAAGAAAAAGCCTCAGCTGATAGTGGCCACGGAGGAAGTTTTGAATGCCATGGCAAATTTTACTAAATCTCAGAAAGATGCCATAAGAGCTAAAAATTTGAAACCACACATTTTGGTAAAGCATCATACTGATTATAAGAACACACAAAAACAGGCAGAGGAGGTGTTTGGCGACGGAGCAAAGGTACTCAGGGTATGGGGAGTAGATAAATTGGGTGCTATTCTCGCCATGGAGATGGAGCCTGGTATGGGTTTGATTCCTTTGCCTGGGGTGAAACTTGCTATTGCGGAAGAGACCAGAGAGGGAAATGATCAAATTATTAACATTGAAAATATAAATTCTCCTTTGAATGGTCAACTTCTCGTGTCTGTTGATAATATATCAGAACACGCCAAAACCAGTACTAAGTTGGATTTTACTAATTCTAAACAATTTGTAAAAACTGACTTTCAGTGTGAGATAAAAAAAGATGGCACAATTAGTGTTGTGTATAAAATATACGAGGTCGAGGAGTGTAGAATCACACCTGCTGACCCAGCAGATGAAAATAGTCCTGTTTTGCATGTTAATAATACATCAAAAAGGAAAAGAACGGGAGAGAATATAATTATGAAGACTTCTCCAA
>CAMRBW010000082.1 GCA_947040555.1 uncultured Oceanospirillales bacterium
GATCTTGATTATCTGTATCTGAAAATTCGTCAGGAGGGTCAAAAATGATCAGCCAACCTGCGAAAGGGCCATCTTTTTAATTCATCCCCGTCAATACGAACGTATTCTTCTGTAAGCCCATGTTCCTGAGTGCCGATAGACTCGAGGTACTGGATCATGGTGTTCAGTTGATTCTGAGCTGCGGAGAAGAAGGTAGGAAAAGGTGAAGATTCGAGAGTACTGGCGCAAGATGCATTCACAGGGGGTTGGTTTCTGGCGTTATTGGTTTGGTAGCTTTATATCACAATAAATCAGACTTCTTTTCTCGTATTCTTATGCTGAAACCCTTTGAATTTCTTGCTCTGGCACATCGTATCAAGAGAACCACACCCTTTTCTATTGCTGAAGCAGGAGTGCACTATTGTCAGGGACGTTATGGTGTCACGAGTTTCACACTCTTCCCCCCTCCCCAACTCGCGGCAGAACCCGAATATGAAGAGTTTCAAACCACTCCTCTGGATCTATCTCTGAAAAGTGCTCCGCCTGACAGTGATAAGAAACAAGCATCGGAGCATAAGCATGGCCAAACTGCAATCAACAAAAGGGGGGGCTTCACCCTCTATTCAAGGCATAAAACGGACAAAAACGACCACGCCAGAGAAGAGTTTCAGATTCATGCTGTTAGGGGTGAGCATTCCGCGAATTCTAGCCCGCTGGCAGTCATCATACCCCTGGATCAAAAACCTCCCGGAAACAAACGCAGACCAGACAATGTCTCGCCCCCCGGGACGGTCAAAAGTCGTTTCGCCGGGCAACGTCTCAAGAGCAGGGACAAGCGGGCCAAACCCAACGCCTGTGGCCAGTGCGACTACACAACCGATAACAAGGGCCATTTCAAGCTGCACATGCGCATCCACCTGGACCCGGGGCAACGGGCCAAACCCAACGCCTGTGGCCAGTGCGACTACACAACCGATAACAAGGGCCATTTCAACCAGCACATGCGTACCCACCTGGATCCGGGGCAGCGGGCCAAACTCCACGCCTGTGGCAGTGCGACTACACAACCGATAACAAGGGCAATCTCAAGCAGCACATGCGCACCCACCCCCCATCCTCGAGGCAACAGTTCATACCATCGCCTTGATGGCTATGCGTGTGGTGACTATGACCAGAAAATGCACAGACCATATGGGCTGACAATACTGTTATCAAAGGTTCAGATAGTTTGCGCTTCCAATACTATGGACAGTTTTTTAAGAACAAAGTTCAAGTAGGACAAGGCCTGCGGGTAAGGGCTGGTATTTAATAGCCAGTCTGGGTCAGAGCAGAGTTGCCTATAAATACCCTATAAGGCTGCAACCCCCGGAATCCCTGAGCAAAAACTGTCCAAAGTATTGGTAATTCGTGACAGCTATAACAATACTGTGGACAGTTTTTCAAAAGCTCAATCCCCGTGGTGCAAGGCCTGAGAACGAGGGCAGATATTTAATGGCAAGTCTCGGGCAACCCTGAGTTGCCAAAAAGTATCCTGTAAAGCCACAGCCCCCAGAATTGCTGGCCAAAAACTGTCCGAATTATTGCTATAAGCAAAGACTTAAAAACACCCAGCCCCTGTTTTCTTGCTGATGAGATATAACTACGGATTCGACCAAACGATGCCGCTCCAGCTTTGCTTCTAAAGCAGCCGGATATTTTTGCCTTGAGCTTGCCCATCCGGACATCCCGCTCACTGCCGTTGTTGTCAAAAGGCACCCTGAAATCTACCAGAAACCGCAAGGTTTCAGCCTGATAATCCCGCAGCCTACGAAACAGATTGTAAGCCTTGGTGCGTCGTACTTTCTTGCTTTTCAGGTATTGTCGTCGTCGCTCCATGAAGGCTTCTTCCTCCCTTAAGCCATGTGCCAGAATCTGTTGATATAGACGTTCAATCCGTTCCAGAACAAGGTCAGGTATCGCAGCCATACCCACTTTCCTAAAACCTTTGGATATGTGCCAGGAAAACTGTAACAGTCGCATCATCCGGGCAGCATGCCGGTTGCGGTCGCGATCAATAACTCCCTGAAGCTCCCGCAAATGATGGGCATTACACAGAGCATGGATCACACCGTAATGGAAGTAGGGTTTCCAGTGATCGTGCATGAGTACACCGGTGAACAAAAGCAGAACCCCCATAGCATCCATTGCCTCACGGCCCCGTTTTGGGCTCAGGTGGTAAAGCGTCCAGTATTCGCTTCGCAGGGTATGTAGCCACCAGGTTTCCCGGTTCACACGCATACCCGTCTCATCGGCACCCAGTACCGCCTCGTACAACAAGGCACTGGCTATGGCCAGCTCTGTGGATTCCAATTGTTCGTAGGTCATCTTTTGAAAATGGCAGATCGACCCAACGCTCACAGGCATGTGATAAATGTCCTGAAAAAACTCTGCAACACGGTGACAGGGGATCAGCTGATACTGGGGGAGATAAACGGCCAGGGCTCTTGTTATTGGGCCGTATTGTACATGCCCGGTGATCCCATCAGGCAAAGTCGCCTGACTCTTGTGACCACAGGTACAGCGCCTGACTTCGGCCCGGTAAGCCGTGACTTCAAACTGTCCCGTCCGGGCCGGTTCAAAAACCTGGTATTCGACAAACTTGACTTGGCTGTCGGATGGCAGCGCCTGGTGACAGTGTTCACAAACACGAACCGGGAGGTATTCAATGCTACGTGGATGCTCGACAGCTTTAAGGCAACACCCTTTGTGGCCTTTCTGGGCACCGGGCTTCAAACCGGAACGCGACCGCAGGCTCTTGGGTGAAGGTTTCTCGTCATCACCGCCAGAGGGCTCTGCCTGCTCCTTGTCTCCAGACTTGGAGAAACCATCCGTTGATGGTGGTTTACTACTGTTGCTGCTGTTCTTGTTGAGTCGGTTTTCAAGTTCTTTGGTGGTCTCCTGTAGCTTGCAAATCACCTCAGCCTGCTCGGCGACTATGACAAGCAGTATGGCGATGAGTTGTGTTTCAGGAGAGAGGGAAGACATGACCAGTGACCAGTGACCAAAAAACTACTCCCCCAATATTGGCACAAAATTTCTGATTTGCAGCTTTGGATTAGAGGTAACTGCTCAAAATTCTCTGGCAGAAGGGATTTCAGCTTTCACACAGCCCATTATTCCCGCAGATGATGATTCCGAAAACGCAAATTCGCCAGTAAAAAATGAGCAGTTACGATTAGAGGGGGGGGCTGAATAGTTACGACAGTTTTTTAGCACTTCTTATTGCTTGATCAATAAATACTCATCATTTTGTATAAGTTTCCAATTTCCGATATAGATTTTTCTTTAATCTTTTTTTCAATTCTACATCGTAGTATTGTCTTTTTGATTGCATTATTAATTTTGTACTTAAAGTTCCACAGCATAAATTCTACAGTAAAATCAAAAGCCTTTTGTCCATCGGTTTCTTTTATTTTTTTTAAGTGATCTATACATTCAGGTAAGAATCCAGTAGCAACTATTAAAAATGTGTACTCTTCAATTAGTAAATGGTTGACGATTCCGTAATTATTTCTCAGCATCTTTTTTGTTAATTCTTTTTTTTGTTCAAAAGTAAGCTGCCCAAAAATACAAGACTCAATTTTTTTTAGCGGTTGGCTATTGGCAAGGCTAAAAGTTTCAGCAATTTCTATGGGTAGATAAGACCAGTATTGGTAATAAATATTTGCAATGGTGTTTATAAATTCTTCAGGTATTCCATCAAACCCATTAAATTTAGATATTATATCCGATTCAGCTTTTTTTAAAATTTTGTTATCAATTATTTTTTCTGTCTGGATTTCACAACAATATTTATATATCGGTAATAATTTAACTTTCTTGACGAGATGTGTTTTAAGAAAACTCGACTTTAGAGTGAATGGCTTTTACAAAAAACGTAACTATTCAGCACCCCCTACAAGCAGAATGAAACATTCAAAAATCCTGTTACAACCATGGTTGCAGGTAACCAGGCACTAACCTTACATCCTGCAAATGGAGCTTATTCAGGCCAAAATGGGGGAAATTTTGCTGTTTTTCTGATTTCTCAGGGAATAAAGTTAGTGCTTGATTACCTTGCACATCTTGTAATTAAAGGTTTCTGCATAGGCGCTAAGAGATTTTAGGGGTGCTGAATAGTTACGAAAACCCTTATGTTGACCCGGACCACGCTGACCAATTGATCGGTAGCCCTGAACTGCAGGAAAAGGCTGACCTTGCCCAGCGCAAGTCTATCGTCTTGCTGCAGAACCAGAACAAGGCACTGCCTTTACCAACGCCTACCGCTGAAAAATCTGTTTCTCTTTACACCATGGGTATGGACGCCGAAGTAGCCGGTGATGGACAGTGGGGCTTCACTGTTATTGATGGTGATGCAGGGGATGTCAGACTTACGGCTGAGAGCTCCGATTATGCACTGATTCGTGTCAGCGTCAGTAACGCTGGTGCATTGGAAGCTAATCCGGACCTTTACTTTGGCGGTGCGCTGCCTTCTGAACTGGATGTTCTGGCATTCTCCGAAATGGCGGGAACCTCCTCTTGGGAAATGACCCCAAGTCTTGCGGACATCCAGGCGGTTATGAATGAGGTTGGGGCAGAGAAGACGATACTGTCCGTCTACTTCCGTTACCCTTATGTGCTTGACGATGCTAGCGGTATGAAAAACGCCGGTGGTATTCTGGCAACGTATGGAGCAACGGATGCGGCGGTGATGGATATCGTTTCCGGCAAGTTTAACCCGCAGGGTAAATTGCCCATCGCTCTGGCTAACAATGCTGATGCCATCAAGAGCCAGGATTCCGATGAGCCGGGATATCCTGAAAATGACACCTTGTTCCCCTTCGGTCACGGTTTGAGTTACGAATAGGCTAACTCTACCGAGTATTAATCATCCTTAAATCATAAACAGGAGAGCTTCGTGCTCTCCTCTTTTATAGAGAACTCTTAATGTTTACTGCTCAACTGATTGGCGGTGTCGCCTTTCTTATTGGTGTGAGTGCGTTTTGGCAGAAGGATGATCTGAAATTTCGCTACCAGATGACCGGCTTCTGCCTTGTTATGGCGCTGCACTTTATTCTGCTGGGAGCCACAGTGGCCGCCATTGGAGCGGCTATAAATGGTGTGCGCAGTTATGCCTCCATAAAAAGCCAGTCCAGATATGTGATGGCTGCCTTCATCGTTTTGTTGATCTGTATGACGCTGCCGAATGTGGACAAGTGGTATGAACTCCCACCTATTGCTGGATCTGCTGTTGCGACATGGGCGTTGTTTTCTGTCAAAGGTGTACGACTGCGAACTCTGATTCTCTGCAACTCCCTTTGCTGGTTGCTTCATAATGTGCTGGCAGGGTCGATTGGGGGGAGCATGGTTGAGGCCACTTTTGTCATTACTAATAGTATGACCATTTATCGGCTTGTGAATAACCGGGGTTCGAAACAGGAGGAATGTTCTAATGGTGTGGTGGAGTGGACCCATCGCCATCACTCGCACCCATAAATTGGACAAGGGCTGACTTTTCCCCAGCCCCCCCATAACTCAATGTCGCTTAAGATAATGCCGAAAAGAATAGGTATTGGGCTTAAAGGTCGTTTTCGTATACTCAAAAATCCGCCCATTCCCAAGCTTCCCTATCGAAAGCAACCTCACCAAAGGAGTCCCCGGAACAATATCGAGCACCTTACACACATGTGCATCAGGAATAATCGCCTCAAAATCCTGCTCGGCGCCATCAATTTCGAAGCCAAGCTCTTGCTCCAGATACTGATATTTAGACCCTTCCAGGGACATTATATTCATCTGCGGAAACAGCTTGACCGGCATATAGGAGTCTTCATACATGGTAGGAACACCATTGATCATCTTGAACCGGCGTATAAAGTAAACTTTGTCGTTTGTCTCAATAGCCAGCGCCGTGGCCACTTCATCATCCGGATCAACCAGTTTGAACTCGACCAGTCGGTATTCCAGATTGATACCTGTGTTGACCATGTGCTCAAAAGTACTTTTCAGACTGGAGAGTGATCCACTCATAGTTTTACCTACGACCGTCGAACCAGACCCTTGCCTTTTTTCGACCAGACCCAGTTTGACCAGCTCCTCAATCGCCTTCCGAACAGTTATACGGCTGACGTCGTAATGGCCGGTCAGCACCTGTTCTGTGGGCAGGGTATCCCCAATATTGAATTCATCGGAGTCAATACGGGACTTTAGATCCCCCATTATTTTTTTGTACAACACGGGCAGACTTCTCAAAAAATATTTTCAGAAGAAATTACCACGCAAAAGATACAAATCAATGACCTATTTTGTTTTTCAGGCAAACATCATAATGGCAACGGGTGAAATACAAACAATTAATATCACAACATGTAGTTATTTTTCGATTGCTCAAACAAAATCTATCCTAAATCATCTTTAATTTGATATGTGTCATATTTATTTTGTCTTTTATTTGTAATATCCGCTTCAAGACTAATGCGAACTTAGTCAAAAGACCTTGAGCATAAAAATGAACTAACCAAAAGGGCTTATCCATGCTGAGTGCTATTCAACGCCTGGGGGGAGCGATGTTCACCCCGGTGCTACTCTTCCCCTTCGTCGGGATATTAGTAGGATTTACCATTGTATTAAAAAACCCCGTTTTCGTTGGCGAACTGGCTGACCCCAATGGATTGTACTACCAGATATTACAGATTATTGAGGAAGGCGCCTGGACAATCTTCCGCAATATGGCATTGCTGTTTGCGATTGGTCTGCCAATCGGCCTGGCTAAAACTGCTCACGCACGAGCTGTTATGGTGGTTCTGGTCTCCTACCTGACTTTTAATTACTTCATTGGTGCTATGGCAGGCTTCTGGGGTGAGTTTTTCAGTGTTGATTTTGCCCAGCAGATCGGCGGAACTTCCGGACTGACTGAGATCGCCGGGATCAAAACGCTGGATACCGGTATTTTTGGAGCGATAATCATCGCCGGGCTAGTTACCTGGATACATAACCGCACGTTTGAAAAAACATTACCTCCTTACTTAGGCATCTTCCAGGGTGCGTCCTATGTCGCTATGGTCTCTTTCTTTGCCATGCTGCCAGCGGCCTGGCTGACACTGATGATCTGGCCTTCATTCCAGCAGGGTATTCTCGGGCTTCAGGGCTTTATGGTTGAGTCCGGCCCTTTTGGCGTGTGGCTGTACACCTTCCTTGAGCGAATCCTGATCCCTACCGGTCTACACCACTTCGTGTACACGCCGTTCGTCTTTGGCAACATCGTCACACCTAACGGCATTATCATGGATTGGTACGCGGGCCTGCCTTCCTTCATAGAGTCCAGCAAGGCCATGATTGACTTGTTCCCTGCTGGTGGCTTTGCGATTAATGGTAACTCAAAGGTATTCGGCTGCTCCGGTATCGCTCTGGCCATGTACCACACTGCCGACCCGGCCAACCGGAAAAAAGTCGCCTCGCTGCTGATCCCGGCCGCTCTGACTGCCGTACTGATAGGCATCACTGAACCACTGGAATTCACCTTCCTGTTTATTGCTCCCTGGCTGTTTGCTATTCACGCCTTCCTGGCAGCTACCATGAATATGTTTATGTATACCTTTGGGGTAGTTGGTAACCTGAACGACGGTCTTATTTCATTCGTTACCGGAACCTGGATGCCGCTGCTGGGCAACCATACGAGCATGGTCGTAACCCAGATTGTTATCGGTCTCTGCTTCACCGTCATTTACTACTTCACCTTCAAAACACTGATTTTGAAATTTAATGTGAAGACACCAGGGCGTGGCGAAGCAGAAATGAAGCTGCACACCAAGCAGGACTTCAACCAGAAGCATGGCATCATCGACAAAAAATCAGCAGGTACCAGCGCCCTGCAGATTCAGGCCATTGAGACCATTAACGGACTCGGCGGCGTCGACAATATTGACCAGCTGAGCAACTGCGCCACCCGCCTGAGAGTCACAGTAAGAGACTTCAGCCTGGTGGAATCACGCGACTATTTCGTTACCACCGGCGCGATTAACGTGGTGGTTAACGAGAATGCCATTCAGGTCATCATCGGGCTCAGCGTTCCCCAGCTGCGGGAAGAGTGCCAAAAAATTATTGATGAAGCTAAGGTCGCGGAACTTATTCCCGCTCCTTCAGCGTGATAATGAATTAACAACAAACGCTCATCCAAATAAATAATACGGGCAGCAAGGGTCTGCTGCCCGGCTTTAAGCGAGACCAATAATGAATACTGCAAAAAAAGATTTCTCCGTTGTTATTGCTGGTGGCGGATCCACATTTACCCCAGGCATCGTCATGATGCTGCTGGAAAATCAGGATCGCTTCCCGATTCGCAAGCTGAAGTTTTATGACAATCTGGCTTCCCGTCAGGAAACCATTGCCGAAGCCTGCAAAATTCTTCTGCAAGAACGTGCCCCTCATATCGAATTTTCTTACACCACAGACCCGAAAGAAGCATTTACTGATATCGATTTCTGTATGGCACACATTCGCGCCGGTCTGTACGCCATGCGTGAACTGGATGAGAAGATTCCCCTGCGCCACGGTTGTGTTGGTCAGGAGACTTGTGGTGCTGGTGGCATGGCTTATGGCCTGCGCTCTATTCCGGCAGTGCTTGAGCTGATTGATTTTATGGAGCTGTATTCCCCTAACGCCTGGATGTTGAACTACTCCAACCCGGCTGCCATTGTTGCCGAAGCCTGTCGTACACTTCGTCCGAACTCAAAAGTGCTGAACATCTGTGATATGCCCATCGGTATCGAAACCCGTATTGCCGAGATTCTGGGTTACGAAAGCCGCAAGCAGTTCGACGTCATGTACTACGGCCTTAACCACTTCGGCTGGTGGAAAGAGTTTAAGGATGCACAGACCGGCGAAGATCTGATGCCACGCATCAAGGCGTACGTTAAGGAAAATGGCTACCTGCCACCCAGCACAATGGATGACGCTCAGCACACCGATGAGTCCTGGAAAGAGACCTTTATTAAAGCGCGCGACATTTACGCACTGGATCCGGAAACCATTCCAAACACTTATCTGAAGTACTACATGTACCCGGATTATGTGGTTGAGCATTCTAACAAAGAGTTTACCCGGGCCAATGAAGTGATGGCCGGCCGTGAGAAGGACGTCTTTACTGAGTGTCACCGTATCATCGCTGAAGGCACTGCCGCAGAAACCACCATCGAAGTGGAAGAGCACGCCTCTTATATTGTTGACCTGGCCGCCGCCATCGCCTTCAACACCAAAGAGCGTATGTTGCTGATCGTTCCTAACGATGGCGCCATCAGTAACTTTGACCCAACCGCCATGGTTGAGATCCCCTGTATTGTTGACAATACCGGTGCCAAGCCGCTGAAAATCGGTGCCATTCCTGAATTCCAGAAGGGCATGATGAGCCAGCAGGTTTCCGTGGAGAAGCTGGTGGTTCAGGCTCATGTTGAAGGTTCTTACCAGAAACTGTGGCAGGCCATGACGCTCTCCGCCACGATCCCGAGCGCTTCCGTCGCCAAGGCCATACTGGATGATCTGCTGGAAGCCAACCGTGATTTTTGGGTAGAAATGAAGTAATCCGCATGCCGTTCTGATAGCTCGCTGCGCTCTCTGTGCCCTGCATTATGCAGGGCACTCTTTGAGTGCGCTGGACCTTGGGATTTATTTTTTTGATGTGGCACCGGTTTATGGCAACACAAAGAAAGACTGAATTAAATCGGATGTTAGCTTTGGTGTCCAGGCTGAAGCTTGGTGATGGTAATCATCTTGCGGTGAAATTTTTTTAACCGAATTCATGAAAGAATAATAAAATGAAAAAAAGTGCGTTAGCTCTGGCTGTCCTGGCTGCTTTAATGGCTGGTTGCAATGATAATGACAATGATAATGACAATGTAGGGCCAGGAAATGTGGTAGTTAATAAACCAGATTCTTGGTATGACAGCCATTATTATATGAATACTAATGGTCATGAAACTACATTCGGTTGGTGGGGTGACCGTGATGCGCTTGTTGCGTATCGTGATGGTAGTTTTTATATTCGTGATGGTGTGGATAAACGTGTAGGTTTTGGTTTGTATAATAACAGAACCAAAATGGATTGGTATAATCAGGATGGTTACCTCCCGGTTATGATATCCGAATTCATCTTGGATGAAGCCTTAGTTAAAATCATGAACTTTGCTAACAAAGTTACGGTTGATGGTAATGATTACGTTATTGCTTATAGTCGTATTCAAGTAACTAACCCTCTAGACTATGCTATCGCATTTGACCCAGTAGAATCCCCCGAATTTACAGCACTTAATGTAGCAAGAGCTGAAGTGCAGCCAGGTGAAACGGTGAGCTATGATTTTGCTGTTGCTGCTGACCGATTTGGTAAAAACATCCCGCGTTTAACAGAAGAACAAATATTGGCGTCTGGTAGTTGGGATGAAAATCACGCTCAAATGAAAGACTTCTGGGATAAGAAGCTTAATAAGCTGATTCAATTTGAAAAACTTCCCGATAAGAAATTAATTGATGCCTTCAAAACTGGTTATGTGTATACGCAAATTGTTCGTGATGATAACGATTTACATGTAGGTGAATCCGGTCCTTATGACAAAGTATTTGACCATGACTCGATTGGTATTCTCGTGGCTTTGCTGCATGCAGGTGATTTTGATGATGCCAAAAAGCTCATGGACGAACTGCAAGGTGTCACTCAGTACGACGATGCAAAATACAAGTATGCATGGGTTTTCGCTGTTTACTATCAAAAAACGGGTGACTTAGAGTACGTTAAGAGTAAGTTTGAAGAGATAAAAGGGTTTGTTCGTTTAATTGAAACTGACCGGACAGGCCCTGGTGGAATAATGAAAGAGACGCATGATATCGATTCTTTAGGTTCCTGGACAATTACGAATTATTCCGCTCTTTTTGGTCTGGTTGCCTATGATTATTTAGCGGGTATTGTTGGTGAATCGGGTGAACAATCGTGGGCAAGGGATCAGTATCAGTCACTTTACAATGCAGTTGAAAGTACTCTGGATAAAACCGTTGCAGACAATAATCTGGATTATATCCCGGCGGGTATGCTGAAAGCCAACTACGACATACCACGATTGGCGGAACCCCGTGATGCAAACTGGGCATCACACTTTATGTTTGGTCGTTGGTCTTGGGACGGTTATTTGTTCGGTGCGGATCAATCGTCAGCATCAGGCTCTGGCCAGGACGGTGTTATGATCACAAAGCTGGACGACACCTATAAGTGGGGTTTTGAACGTCTACAAGGTATTCTGCCTGAACATAATTTCGGTGGTTATCCTCATGGTTGGCATTCATCGTCATACAATGCGGGTTACGGGGCTGCTGGTCTACGTGGTCAACATTACCGTGATGAAGGTATCCGCGCTTACCAATACATGATTGAGAACACCATGAGTGGTCCCTTTGCATGGTGGGAAGCTATTGATACCCCATCATCAGAAACTTCGTGGGAAGGTACTCATCCCATTAAAGGTGGTGAGACTGATCGTTCAGGTAACTCCAGTCCTCACATGTGGGGACAGTCAGTGGCAACAAAGGTTCTTATCAACTCGCTTGTCGCTGAAATGATGAACGGTGACGTAATTATTGGTCGAGGTATTCCTGATGAATGGTTGAAAGCAGGTGAAGAAATCAAGATTTCTAACATACCGATTGCTAACAACAAACGCTTTGCTTACCACTTAGTGGCTGGAGAGCAGGAAGTTACCATCGAGTTCAGCGGTGATCAGCCTGAAGGTGAAATCTTTATTGATTTACCTGCATTTGTTGGAGGTAAGATCCTCTCTACAAGTTTAGGTTCATCAGTGATCGATAACACGATTGATCGTGTTACTGTTCCAAAGGATACCAAAAAAGTTACTATCCAATATTCTGCTGAATGTTCTCCACCTGACATTGCCGTTGAAAATTGGTTTGAAAACTCGACGGAAGTTACCATGGAATTGGGTGAGCAAATGTCTGTCAAGTGTGACACGATTTATTACACGACAGATGGTTCGGAACCTAAAGTGGGTAGCAAGCAGTACACTGGTGCTTTTGAAGTAATTGATTCCAGTTTAATCAAGGCGATGGTTACAGCGGCAGATGACGGAGTGCTGCAGAGTACGGTTGAAACTGCGGTATCTATCGCTTCTGGTGAAGGTACGGGTATTCAGGGTTTTTATTATACCGGTATTTTTAAGGAGCTTATGTACACGGAAGTCAACGAAAAAATTGATTTTTCCTGGAATAACGGCTCACCTAATTACGAAGTATTAGGTAACGATAATTACTCTATTGAATGGAAAGGTTTGTTAGATATCAAGATGGACGGCGATTATTATTTCGAAACAGTGAGTAACGATGGTATTCGTGTTTACATTGATGGTGAGCTGATTATTGATAAATGGTGGTTGGACTTTAACGGTGCAATGATGTCACAAGATATTTCACTGAAAGCGGGAAAGGTTCCTGTTGTCGTGAAATATATAGAAAACGTGGGCGATGCTAACGTGAAATTGTCAATGGGTGGCCGCATTGATGGAGCCGTTTTGAAAAAGAACGTGATTCCTGAAGGTATGTACCATTTAGATTAAGTTTCAACTAACAAATCTTCATTGAAAATAGAACTCAAAATCTGGTAAACAATTTGTTTGCCAGATTTTTGAGCCTGTAATTTGAATTGTGTAAACGCTCGTCTTAACTGTCCCTTGGACAACAGAGGTATACGAGCATGGACATTGACCAGGAACTGCTGGAAAAACTCACCAGCCAAATAAAAACCCAAGATGATCTTGCGGGTCTCAGCCGGCAGCTTCTCAAACACGCTGTTGAGCGTGTGATGGTTACAGAGCTTGAAGAGCATCCAAACACGACAGTGACGGGCATAACACTGGAAACAACCGTAACGGCTACTCCAGCAAGACGCTCAAGGTGATTTTGGCGAAGTAGACGTCAGAACCCCGCGAGACCGCAATGGCGACTTCTCTCCCCAGCTCGTTGCGAAGGGGAAGACTCGAATCAACAAGCTGGATAAACAAATTCTGGCCCTGTATTCGCGAGGGATGACCACCCGGGATATTGCCGGTGCTTTACAGGAGATGTATGGAGCAGAGGTTTCTCTCAGCCGGATCGCCAAAGTGACTGATGCTATTCAGGACGAGGTTCAGAAGTGGCAGTCACGACCACGGGAAAACCTCTACCCCATTCTCTACCTTGACGGAATTGTGGTGAAGGTTCATCAGGACAAGCGGGGCATCAAAAAGACGGCATACGTCGCCTTGGGTGTAAATACGGAGGGTCATAAAGAGATTTTAGGGCTCTGGCTATCGGGTGAAATTAAAAGTGTTCATCAGAGTCTATTGTGCCCACAAAACCTAAATTTGAACGATAATGTGAGAATCTTTCTCAACCTTGGTCAGTATCATGACCTCACCTATCTCTCTTGCTGATAGACTTGCAGCCCACTCTGAGCTTGAGCTAAGGGTTTCCGCACTTCTGGATATTGTTGAAGCCGAGGCAGGTCTTCTGGATCGCGCTGACGATGCCGAAGAGGCCGTCATCACTAACCTGCGTGGGATGGGTAATGAACTGCTCACTGAGTGGGGCGCCGACAAAGAAGACCAACAATGTGCTGAGACTTGCCTGAAGCATCCCGAGGCCAAAGTACGAAAAAAAACACTTATTGGTTGAGTACCTATGGAAAGATAGAAATACTGGAACGTTGCCATACGGTAGACAAGCATCGGATCAGACCCTTCAGTCATGCTGCTCATATTCACTGTCGCGACTACTCCCACGCTATCCAGCGCAGGATTGTAGACTTTGGTGCAGACGGTTCTTTCGAAGCAGCGGCAAATAAAATGCAGGAACATTACGGTATTACTGTGCCCGAGTCGTCAGTCCGGGCAATAACGCTTAAACACGCAAGCTGCATGCAAAATGATGCCATCAGCGCATTGCAAAATCGTCAGGATTGCCTTGGTGAAGCCACCCAGTTCATAGGGGAAATAGATGGGAGCATGATTCCTGTTGTCCTTTTTGATGAAGACGCAGAAGGTGACAAACGCAAAACACACAGGGCTGAATGCAGGGGCAATGCTTTGTTTAAGAACATTGCGTTCTAACGGGGAGTGGGGTAAGTACTGGCAACAAGCAGGGTAGTGGGCAATGGGACACTTTTAATTTCACCCGCTTTAGAGTGTTAAATACAACAAAAAAGGCAGCACCGTTAAGTGCTGCCTTTTACTCACCCGAAGGTGAAAAGTAACGAAAGGCTGTTGCCTTAGATTACTTCGATATCTTCAGCCTGAGGACCTTTCTGGCCCTGAGTCACGACGAAGCGAA
>CAMRBW010000083.1 GCA_947040555.1 uncultured Oceanospirillales bacterium
AGATCAAGAGCGACGGCTTCCGTTCCCTGGCTGAAGGCCAGCAGGTTCGCTTCGTTGTGACCCAGGGCCAGAAAGGTCCTCAGGCTGAAGATATTGAAGTAATCTAAGGCGACAGCCTTCCGTTACTTTTCACCCTCGGGTGAGTAAAAGGCAGCACCGTTAGGTGCTGCCTTTTTTGTTGGGCGGAAATGACTGTTTACTGTGCCTGGCCGTTCGAGGATTCAATACCATCTCCTCACTAGAAACACCCCCCGCGAGTGTGGGGAAGGCGCACCGGCTACTCAGGGCGAGATCAAAGAGCAGGACACCAGCCCTTTGTTCCCTGAACACTGGGGGATTTTACTCATCTTCCTGACCGGCCCATGAGCTGCCGTAGTCAAAGTGGTTAATGGCCAGACTCTAAAAAAACGACATCCGCAAGTTATTCCTGTTTTTGTCACTGTCTTCTTGTCACTGTCTTCTTGTCACTGTGTATGGTAGTAATGGTCTTCATGCCGTCGCATTCTAGGGTTTTCAAGCGTCTTGTGACTTGTGACTTGTGACTTGTGAATAGCTAACATCACATAGATATAATGATCCATAAAATTAAAATTTGGCTCAATATTAATTTTTGATATTTTTTCTAAAAGCTGAAATGCCGTTCTTTTATCCAGTTTTTTTATAAGTATTAAGACCGATTCTTTTTTGTCACGAAGAAATGGAAACATAACCTTTGTCAAATCAACTTTTGAACTATAAATATCTTCAAACCGAATATCTGAACAATTATTTATCAAACGCCAATCATTTATTAAAAGCAATAAAAAAGTGTAACTCATTAGTATCTCTTCACTGACTCTGTCATCATTATCTGCATAAATAAATTTTTTTAAATCATACATTTTTTGTATCAGATGATTTTTAAGCTCACTAGCAACAGGATAATCAGAACCAACAAGATGTAACGTTTTTCTTATCTCCGTATCTTTGTTTTTAATAAAACCAGGATGATGAATAAAAGGATCATTTTTCCTATCCGCCATAATACCTTTGAAAACGCGATGACACGGCGCTTCAGGACCATTACAGGCCCAGGTATTCATTCGAGGCGTTGCTTCCTTATCTTCTCCGCCCTCAATGGCAATAAATGGACTTAGGTCCATATCTTTATCAGATACGGCACAAACCTCCCCTTCATGACATCCCCTTATTAGTAGATCCAACGCTTCCTGCTCATGAAATGTTTCTGACTGAGACTCATAACCCATACGTTGATCAAATGATAAGTGCCATAGCTTTTCAATAATTTTTCTTCCATATTTATCGTTACGAACAAGTATCATTCCTGTATTTTGAGAAGTTTTAGAAGGGGCGCCTTCCTTGGCAACAATAAGAGATACTTTCTGATCGTGGGAATTGATAATCTGATCAAGCACAGGCTCACTATTATCAAAATCATTGGCAACAACATCATCATCAAGCCAGACAATCCACTCCCCCTCGCCAACCCGCTTTTGTTTAAAGGCTCTTTTAATAAGAAGAATCTTCAGCCAATAGGGCTGTTTTTTGCGTAACTGCTCCTTTTCTGCTGGCAAATGTGCGGTTACCGAATTTTGTCCCTCGGAAATACTGGGCTGCAGCGAGGGTGGTTCTGTCTCTGTCAGCGGTTTTTGAGCATTTATTGCTTGAATCCAGCCTTTTTTGTCCATTTCATGGCGAATATCAAGCATTTCCTCTCTCATGATTTTTTGTCTTTCTTCATGAGCAGATGCCATACCTGCGAGCAAATCATCGCCATGCAGACATGGCGTTTGCTCATCCCGAAGATCAGAATCATCAACAAAATCAAAAAAATCATACTTAATCTGACGACTATATGCCCAAATCATATGGTTATACCTGGTTAAACGATTAAAAGGCCGACGAGTACCACCCGATATGGCATAAACAACCTTCTGGGATGAAGGAAGTTTTAAAGGGTCTATCAGCGCAAGACTGGGCATGAAATTGTAGTTATCTTTAAAAATTAATGACTTAAAAAATGCGATATCTTGATAAGGATCTTCACGAACTTTAAGAATTCTACTGGCAATGCCTGAATAATCCGTATCAAATTCAACGTCAGCCACCATCCTGCTCAGGATAAGCTGCCAGCCGGCTAAAGAATTTGTGTAGTCAGAGCTATCATGACCAGAAATAAAACGGCTAAATATATGAGGTTCAACCACCTCATCACCAGAAAAATCACACTGTGTACTGTAACAACCCAGCGCCAAAGAGAAATTTAAAATAAGAGGAATAATCAAAATCAACTGCAAGATTTTGAAAAAAAACGGTGCATATATAAAGCCAGATAAGTGTTTGTAAATGCTAAATTTCATGGGTAAAGACTCGTAATAGTTAGAACATCAGAAAAACTCCTTTCAAAAAATAAGACCACTAATTTCTGTTGAAATTCCCTATTGGCAATAGGGATTTACTAACAGGATGATTAGTTACAGTAACCATCCTTTTTTATTATTCCCATTTTTTTTATTAAAGGGTGGTTAACAATACCAGCAGCTGAAGTAAGACAATATCGATGCCGAGTACTGAAATATTCATGGATGGTTTGCCCCATTCGATTCGCTGTGAATACCCGCTTGGCTCATTGAAGCCGATAGAAGCCGATAAGAGGGGCGAACCATCCCATTACTGCAGTAAAGGATCGAGCTTAAGGGTGTTGTTATCCGCAGCACTTCTTGTATTTTTTGCCACTCCCGCAAGGGCAGGGATCGTTACGTCCGACAGTTGTCGTGGAATGCACAGGCAGGTTTGGATCAACAAAAAACCACCTGTCGTTCTCTTTTACGAAGCGAGAACGCTCGTGGTGTTCGTGAACCTGTTGCTCCGGAGGCAGGCAAAAGCGGGCCCTGAACTCCACCTCTCCCTGATCGTCGCCTGATTGACCCGCCGCCGTGTCGACAATGGTCAGCGCCAGCCATCGGGTGCGTTCTGCCCATTCTTCCAGATCCTTACGGACTAAACTGGCCTGCTGTTTGGACCAGGTGGTCTGGAACAAGTAGTCGATCAAGCCCAGTGTCCAGGCGCAATAACGGGAGCGCATCAGCTGTTCGGCGGTTTTGGCAAAATCATGGTCATTATGCAGGGGGTAGCAGCACTCACTGTAAGTCTGGCCGTGACCACAGGGGCAGAGTGCATCAGCAGCAATAGAAGTTGTCATATAAAGAGGCTATACAGGATCAGGAATGGGGGGTGCCATTGTGAAGAGGAACCCTCTGCCTGTAAACTCACTATCGATCTATCATTTGCGGTTTGAACCATGTCCCAGATTTCCCCGGAACTGCGCCAGACAATCCAGAAAGCCTACAGTCAGTTCCTTGAAAAAAAGGCGCTGAAACCGCGTCTGGGGCAGAAAATCATGATTGCCGAGATCGCCAAAACCATGGGTGTGATCGAGGAGGATGATGATGGCAAGCGTACCTCGGATCCCGCCGTCTGCGTGATTGAGGCCGGCACCGGAACCGGTAAAACAGTCGGTTACACACTGGCCGGTATTCCTCTGGCTCAGGCGGCAGGCAAGACGCTGGTCGTCGCCACAGCCACGGTAGCGTTGCAGGAGCAGATTCTCGGTAAGGATCTGCCGGATATTCAGCAGCATAGCGGTTTGAAATTCAGCGTGGCACTGGCCAAGGGGCGGCGTCGCTACCTCTGTGTTCAGAAGCTCGATACTCTCACTCAAAGCTCCCAAAGCAATAAGGACGCTATGGGGTTGTTTGCGGAAGAGGGCTTCAAAATTGATCTGGATGAGAAGGCCACCGGCTTTTATGAGGACATGCTGACCCGCCTGGCCTCAGGAAAGTGGGACGGTGATCGGGATAGCTGGCCGGATGCCATTGAGGAGCAGGAGTGGAGCACACTCACCGCGACCCACGCCCAATGCAGCGGATCCAAGTGTGCCCATTATCGGGGTTGTCCGTTCTACCGGGCCAGGGCGGCGCTGGACAAGGTCGATGTTATTGTGACCAACCATGATCTCGTACTCTCCGACCTGATGCTCGGCGGCGGTGCTATTTTGCCGTCGCCAAAAGATTGCCTCTATATCTTTGACGAAGGCCACCATCTGCCCGACAAAGCGATTAACCACTTTGCCCACGACACCCGCCTGAACGATACGGCCCGCTGGTTGGATCTGTCTGCCAAATCACTGGGTAAAACTGTCGGCACATACTCGTTGTCCGGCAAGATTGGCGAGTGGTTTGAAAAGCTGGAAGCCGGATTCCGGGAGTTGAAAGAGGAGCAGGCGGTTATGCGCGAGGCGCTGCTCTCCATTGCCGACTTTAAAAGAAAGGCGGAGAGTGAAACCGGACGAACCCTTGTCTACCGATTGCCCAATGGCCTGGTGCCAGGGCAGATTCGGGAGCTGGCCGGGCGCATGAAGATTGGTTTCAGTAAGAGCTGTGACCTGACCGGCAAAATCATCAGCGAACTAAAAACCGCGCTCAACGGTGATATTCCCGGTATTGAGGCCCCGCAGGCTGAAAGGATTCTGCCGTCTATTGGTACGTTGGGTATGCGGCTGCAGAGCAACCATGATTTGTGGGAATCCTGGAGTCGGCCCGATGCGGAGGGTGAACCTCCCTCGGCGCGCTGGATTGAGCTGGTTGAGCATAACGGCTCACAGGATCTGACCGTGGCCTGCAGTCTGATTCTGGCCGGTAGTATTTTGCGCCACCATTTGTGGAGCAATGCCTGGGGGGTGGTGGTCACTTCCGCCACCTTAACGGCACTTGGCTCCTTTGAACGCTTTATGATCCGTTCCGGTGTCTCCTCAGAGAGCCGCTGTGCCAGTGTGCCCAGTCCGTTTCAATACGGTGATGCCGGCAAAGTGGTGATTCCCATGATGTCATCAGATCCGGGCCGGGCTGATGATCATACCGAGGAGCTGATCGAAAAATTGCCGGAGCTGGTGGCGATTGCCAAGGGTACGCTGGTGTTGTTCTCTTCCCGTCGGCAGATGCGAGATGTCTACTTCGGTCTCGATCGGACACAGCGTGAACAGGTGATGTTGCAGGACGACTATCCCAAGCAGGAGCTGCTGCGTCTGCACCGGGAGAAGATCGATGACGGACAATCCAGCACCATCTTCGGCCTCGCCAGCCTTGCCGAAGGGATCGACCTGCCAGGAGCGTACTGCGAGCACGTCATCATCGCCAAGATTCCCTTTGCCGTTCCGGATGATCCCGTTGAAGCGTCTCTGGCGGAGTGGGTAGAGGCCAGAGGCGGGAATCCGTTTATGGATATCTCCGTGCCTGATGCGGCGATACGACTGGTGCAGGCCAGTGGTCGCCTGTTACGCACGGAGCAGGATCGGGGAATAATCACTATTCTCGATCGTCGTCTGGTCACCCGTCGTTATGGCCAGGCTTTGCTGGACTCTTTGCCTCCTTACCAAAGGGAGATTGCCTGAGCGGCGATCTCCCTATTCGTCTTCGTCTTTATACGGGTTACGTTCGTCCGGAAGATCGCTGAGGTATTCGACAAATTCCACTTCAAAACCGTCCGGATCCAGATAGTAGGCGTTTTTCCTGTGAGGATCCTCGGCGACAATTTCACGGGGTTTGAAGCCGGCCTGCTCCATTCTTGTTATAAGGCCATCAAGATCGCTGGTGATGAAGGCGATATGAGCCAGACCAACGGAATTGCCCTTTAGATCACGGTTCTCCCCGCCACCGTGATCACTGAACGCCAGATAGTGATAATCATCACCAAAATGGAGCCATTGGCGGGGGTGGCCGTACCAGTCATTCCTGCCGCCACCCCGGATACGCCAGTGCGGGAAAGCGGCTTGATAGAAGCGAAGTGTGGCAGGGAGATCACTCACGACCAGATTGACATGCTCAAGATGCACTATGGTTCCTCCTCTTTGTCTACGGGATAGGCTTTCAGCCAGGCATCGATCAGCTCTTTCGCCCGATCAGCATCGGCGACATCGGTGTAAAGTCCGATCAGGTCATGGGCGGGCAGCTCCCCGACGGCACCTTGCAAAAAGGTGCCACCGATATGGCTGTGGATATGGTGACTGGTCAGCATGTCCCGTAGGCACTCGGCTTCCAGCGGATTCAGCGGGTTATAGATTTTAATCATGGTAAATGCCCCGATTTTTCTCTGCTCAAGTTTTGTCGTTGCGGGAAGGATTATAACGCCAATAGGACTACTCTTGTGAAGCAGGTCTTGTGAAGCAGATCTTGTGAAGCAGATCTTGTGAAGCAGGTCTTGTGAAGCAGAGTAGGAAGAGACAAATTGGGTTGGTCAACAGAATGCATTTGTAGCCGGTACTGGTTCAGGATAAGGTTCTTTCATTGGGACAGATTACAATCCAGATATGAAAGACTACGGGTTGAAACAGTACTGGTCAGAATGCAGCCATATAATGCACATTGGTTATAAACAGCGAAATATCATCTCGACCTATGGAATCATTTGACGATATCCGCCCCTATTGCGATGCAGAGGTGGCACCAGTACTCCATCAGCTGGTCAGAAATGAAGATCTGTTGAAAGCTGTGGGGCATTTTCATTTTTCTGGGCTGCCCTGTTGCGTTCGTACCCTGCTGCGTCCTCTCATAAGCTGGCGACTGCGGTGGATGGTTTCCCGCGTGCACGATGTGCAGGGGCTGCAGAAAACGATCAAGTCCATGCTGAATACCGTCATCTCACGCACCACCGATGAGCTGACCTGGTCGGGTGCCGAGCATTTACCAAAAAACAGACCCTGTCTGTTATTGAGCAATCACCGTGACATCGTCATGGACCCTGCGCTGGCTAACTACGTTCTTTATGAGTACGGCTACAGTACGGCCCGGATTGCCATCGGCGACAATCTTCTGGGACGCCCCTACATCAGTGATCTGATGCGACTCAACAAGAGCTTTATTGTTCGACGCTCGGTGACGGGGCGCAGAAATAAGTTTCGGGCGCTGCAGCAGCTTTCTGCCTATATTCAGCACTCTTTAAAGGAAGGTGAAAATGTCTGGCTCGCCCACCGGGAAGGCCGTGCCAAAGATGGCAATGACCAAACGGATACCGCTATTTTGAAAATGCTGCGTATCAGTTACCGGCATAGTCAGCGCACCTTTGCAGATATGCTGGAAGAGCTTTGTATTGTGCCGGTCTCGGTTTCTTACGAGTACGATCCCTGTGATATTGCCAAGGCGCGTGAGCTGATGGTGCGTGAGACCTCGGGCGGCTACTGCAAGGAGGAGGATGAAGATCTGAGCAGTATTATCACCGGGATCGAGGGTTATAAAGGGCGTGTGCATGTCGCTTTTGGTGCTCCGCTCAGTCCGGAGCTAGGTACACCCCAGGAGGCGGCCAGAGAGGTCGACCGACAGATGCACAGCTGCTACCGGCTCTGGCCTTCCAACTGGCTGGCATGGGATCTTCTTGAAGGGCGAGAGCATCATGATGATGGGCACGATGATTGGCGCGAACAGTTTGATGACGCCGATATTGCCAAACAGGAAGTATTGTTCCAGGAGCGTTTGGCTCAGTGCCCGCAGGAAGCACGACAGTGGTTCCTGAAAATTTACGCTAATCCTGTTTTTAATAAGTTAGCGGTTAATCAGTAAATGTTTTTGTGAGGCATCAATAAAAACCCCGGCAAAAAATGCCGGGGTTTTTTCTATCCATCTCTGATCAGAGAGCTGACCAGAGAGCTGACCAGAGAGCTGACCAGAGAGCTGACCAGAGAGCGGATCAGGTGGTAAAGATCAATCGAATCGCATCAAGGCGCAGCTGCGCCTTCTGCAGCTGTTTATAGCCCATTGCTGCCTGCTGTTTCAGGAACTCGATCTCTTCATCACGGATATTCGGATTGACCGCCTTAAGAGCAGCCAGACGACGAATCTCCTGGGTGATGTTGTTCATCAGGTTCTGACAGGCAGAGTTAACAATATCGGCGACCTGTCCACGGGCGTGGTTCTCGGCCGCTTTGGCCATCTTGAGTACCGCTTCCCGCTGGGACTTTACCACCTTGCGGGCGGTGCTGGTTTTTAGCTTCTGCAGCTGTGCATCCAGAGTGTTGAACGGCACTTTGGGGTCCAGATTGTTCATGGCGGGGTCGATCAGCGTACGCAGAACCGTTGGTGGCAGGAAGCGCTGCAACTGCAGGCTCTTATCACCGTTAGCCTCGATGACAAAGATCGCTTCCATCAACATCAAACCTGGCTTCAGGCCCTTACTCTTGAGGATGGAGCAGGCGGTGTTGCCGGTTTCACTGGTGAGCAGCATGTCCATCGCTTCGCGAATCAGGGGGTGTTCCCAGGTCACGAACTGCATATCCTCACGGGAGAGGGCGATGTCACGGTCAAAGGTGATCGTGATGCCGTCCTCGGGCAGGGATGGATAGCTGGTGACGCTCATGTGGCTGCCGGGGCGCACCACCAGTGCCTGTTTGGAGTGCTCCTCCGTCTCCAGACCAAAGCTATCAAACAGCTTTTCGGCATATTTGAACAGGGTTTTCGGGGTATCTTCGCTACTGATTTCATCGACCAGATCACGTTTGCTACCGGCACCCCGGGAGTTGAGTTCCAGCAGTCGGTCACGCCCCAGACGCAGATGGCGAGCCACCTCTTCATTCATGGCGTGGGAACGTTCGATGATGGTATCGAAGTTCCACTCAGGAGAGGCGTCAACGTCGCCCTCGTGTTCAACACTTTCGCTCTCCTCTTTGCTCTCCTCTTTGCTCTCCTCTGCGCTCTCCTCTGTGCTCTCCTCTGTGCTCTCCTCTGTTCTGGCAGAAGTCGCATCCAACAGCCAGCTCTGAAGCTCATCACCCAGTTTGCTGTAAACAAAGCTACCCGCCGGACAGGTATCAGCGAAAGCGTTCAAGCCTTCGTTATACCACTGGAACAGGCGCTCCTGCCCCGTGTCTTTGAGGTAAGGCACATGAATACGAATGGTCTGCTGCTGACCGATACGATCCAGACGACCAATACGCTGTTCGAGCAGATCCGGGTTCACCGGCATATCGAACAGTACCAGATGGTGGGCGAACTGAAAGTTACGGCCTTCACTGCCAATTTCGGAACAGATCAGCACCTGGGCGCCGTGATCTTTTTCGGCAAAGAAGGCGGCCGCGCGGTCACGTTCAACGATGCTCATATCTTCGTGGAATACCGACGCCAGCGTGCCGGAAGAGATACGCAGGGCGCTCTCCAGATCCATGGCGGTGCTGCTGTTGGCGCAGATGACCAGGATTTTTTCCTTGCGCAGCAGTTTCAGCAGGTTGATCAGCCAGTCAACCCGTGGATCCATTTTCCACCATGGGTCCATATCGTCCACGGTAATATGGGCGGCGTAGGCCAGCTCCGGGAACACCTGTTGATTCAGAGCCGGTTTTTCCTGCGCGGCATTCTCTTCCAGAGCGATGCGGTATAGCTCTGGCAGCGGCTGCGGATAGCCTTGCACGGCGCGTCCGGGAAAGCCGGGAACCGCCGTACGGGTGTTACGGAACAGGATACGACCGGTGCCATGGCGATCCAGCAAGGCGCGAATCAGCTGTTCACGTGCCTTGCTATGGGCCTCTTCGGCCTGATCCTGATCGTTGATAATGGCGATCAGGCCATCAGCCTCCGTACCCAACAAATCACGAAGATTCCCTGCCGCTCCCTCTGAAATTCGACCGGTATCCAGCAGCTCACGGGCCGCCTCAGCCACCGGCTCGTAACGGGCCTCCTCTTCCATGAATGCGTCCAGATTATGGAAGCGATCCGGATCGAGAAGGCGCAAACGGGCAAAGTGACCGGCATGACCCAGCTGTTCCGGGGTTGCGGTCAATAGCAAAATGCCAGGTGTATCTTCGGCCAGCTTCTCAACCAGTGCGTAATCGGGCCCTGCGCCGTCCTCGACCGTCCACTCAAGGTGATGTGCTTCGTCGACAATCAGCAGATCCCAGCCGGCATCCAGCAGTTGTTGCTGGTATTTCGGGCAGTCACGCAGGAAGCTGATGCTGGCCAGAACCAGCTGCTCGCTGGCAAAGGGGTTGTCGCCATCGGCGTTGAGACAGCGCTCCTCATCAAACACGCTGAAACGCAGATTAAAGCGGCGCAGCATCTCGACCAGCCATTGGTGTACCAGAGGTTCTGGCACCAGAATCAATACGCGGGCGGCGCGCCCGGTCAGCAACTGACGATTGATGATCAGACCTGCTTCAATGGTTTTACCCAGACCCACTTCATCCGCCAGCAAAACCCTGGGCGCGTAACGATCGGCAACCTCATGGGCGATATGCAGCTGGTGGGGAATCAGACTGGCACGGGCGCCGGAAAGACCTAGCCAGGGGGACTGGCACAGGCGGTTGTAATGATCCAGTGATTGGTAACGCAGGGAAAAATTGCTGTTCAGGTCGATCTGACCCGCCAGCAGTCGGTCCTGCGGTTTGTTAAATTCAATGAAATTATCGAGACCTGCCTCTGTCAGCTCACGGGGCTCGTCGTTCTCATCGGTGCCGGTATAGACCATCAGGCCATTGCGTTCTTCAACGGAGGTCACGGTGAGAATCCAGCCTTCGTGGCTGGCAACGGAGTCGCCCGGTTCAAATTGCACTCGGGTCAGAGGACTGTTTTCTAATCGATAAACCCGTGTCTCACCTGTTGCCGGAAAGAGTAAGGTGATCGTACGGGCATCAAATGTAAGAACAGTGCCCAGTCCCTGTTCGATCTCGGTGTCACTGATCCAGCGTTGTCCCGGGACGAAAGATGCCATCTATTCTGCCTGCTCTATCAACCAAAAGGCCGGTATGTTAGCGAAAAATACCGAAAGGACAACATTAGGTGTGACCACATTGAGAAGGCAGACCAGGGACAATCACCCGTTATACCGTCCGGACTGAGGCAAGCATAGCTCAAAACCCTTGTAAGGACAGGATAAAAAGGGTGGATAAAAAAGGGTGGATAAAAATACGCTGTCGTGTGGAATTATTCCGGATCAGTATCTTCCTTGTCGCTTTCGTCCAGCAACAGGGCTGGTTTGCCTTTAAAGGCTTGCCCGAGCAAATCTTTATTGCGAGCCAGCACCAGGCCGATCTCCTCGGCGAGCGTATCATCAAGGGTTATCTTGTTCTGGAGAAAGCCGGTCAGGCACTCGGCCAGCTCCAGCATACGATCATGTTCTTCAGCGGCTTTTTTGTCTGCAAACATGCTTCCGTCCCGGTCGCATTGCCACATAGGAATTACGGCCATCAGCGATCCTCAGCTTTTTAACTATTTATTGGCTATTGACTATCGGTATTGTGGTTTGTCAGCCGCACTATGGGGCGGCTGATAAAGCGCGGGTATTATTCCAAAGTGCTGTACAAAGATACAGTTAAAATATTCCGGAATACGTCTGTGCACAATGCTCTTCAGACCCTTTACCAAGCGACATCAACAGTTCTGAAGCATGACCTCACCGCCGGAGCTCATTTGCCCCGGCGGATAGAACAATAAAACAGTCCGGTGTATTGGCTGGCTGATTAAATCGGCTTAAGGGGGTCATCGCCATAGTAGGCCCGACGCAGAATCTCCTTGATTTCGCTGATCAAGGGATAGCGTGGATTGGCACCGGTGCATTGGTCATCAAAGGCATCTTCTGCCAGTTCATCGAGTTTGGCGAGAAATTGCTCTTCAGGCACGCCTGCTTCCTTGATCGATGCCGGTATGCCGACATCGCTTTTGAGCGTCTCTATGGCGTTGATCAGATTGATGACTTTAGCTTCGCTGTCTTTACCGCCAAGCCCAAGGTGGTCGGCAATGGCCGCATAGCGGCACTTGGCAACCGGACGCTCATATTGTGGAAATGCCGCCTGTTTGGTGGGGTTGTCGGTTGCGTTGTAGCGGATCACGTAGCTGAGCAGCAGGCCGTTGGCCATACCATGGGGCAGATGGAACTCGCTGCCGATTTTGTGGGCCATGGAGTGACAAACGCCCAGGAAAGCATTGGCAAAAGCCATCCCGGCAATGGTGGCGGCGTTGTGCATGTGTTCTCTGGCCTTTGGATTTTCTGCGCCTTCGAGATATGAGGGACGCAGCCATTCAAAGATCATGGTGATCGCCTGCAGACAGTGGCCATCGCTGTAGGCTGTGGCCAGCACGGAAGCGTAGGCTTCCATGGCGTGGGAGAGGGCATCAATGCCGCCCCAGGCGGTCAGGGTCTGGGGCATGTTCATCACCAGATCGGCATCGATAATGGCAATATTTGGCGTCAGTTCATAATCGGCCAGCGGATATTTCATGCCGGTCTTTTCATCGGTGACGACGGCGAAAGGTGTGACCTCAGAACCGGTTCCGGAAGAGGTGGTGATCGCGACAAATTTTGCTTTTACGCCCAGTTTCGGAAAGGGGTAGATGCGCTTGCGAATATCCATAAAGCGCAGAGCCAGCTCCTCGAATTTCACCTCGGGATGTTCGTACATCACCCACATAATCTTGGCGGCATCCATGGGAGAGCCCCCCCCGAAGGCGATAATCACATCGGGTTGAAACTCCTGTAGCATGGCCGCACCTTCCCTGACGATGGCCAGCGTTGGGTCCGCTTCAACGCCCGAAAATACCCGCACGGTAATGTGATACTCCCGCAGAATATTGGTCACCTGACTGGCCATACCACAGCTGGCGAGATAAGAGTCGGTAATCACGGCGGCGCGTTTGCAGTCGGCCAGATCAGTCAGGGCGATAGGCAGACAGCCCCGGTTGAAGTAGATGGACTCAGGCAGTTTATGCCACAACATGTTTTCACGCTTCATGGCCACAGTCTTCACATTGATTAAGTGTTTGACCCCGACATTTTCACTGATGGAGTTACCACCCCAGGAACCGCAGCCCAGCGTCAGCGATGGTGCAAGTTTAAAGTTGTAAAGGTCACCGATCGCCCCCTGAGATGCCGGCATGTTGACCAAAATACGGGCCGTTTTCATCATCTGACCGTAAACTTCTATTCGATCCTGGTGATGATCCTGATCGGTGTACAGTACGGAGGTGTGCCCGATGCCGCCAAGGGCGACCAGCTCGGCTGCTTTTTGGGTGGCATCTTCAAAATCTTTGGCTCGGTACATGGCCAGGGTTGGGGAGAGTTTTTCGTGGGCGAAGGGCTCTTTCTCGGAGGTGTCTGACACTTCAGCGATCAGAATTTTGGTTTCAGCGGGCACGGTCAGTCCGGCCAGTTCAGCAATTTTCACCGCCGGTTGACCGACAATCGCAGAATTGAGCTGACCCTCTTTCAGCAGGATACTGCCCACCTTTGCGGCATCGGCTTTTTTCAGTACTACAGCGCCCTGACGGCTAAAACGCTCTTTCACCTGTTTGTAGATGCTTTCAACGACAATGACAGACTGTTCTGACGCACAAACGACACCGTTATCAAAAGTTTTACTCATCAGAATGGAGCTGACCGCCTGTTTATAGTCAGCTGTTTCATCGATCACCACCGGCGTGTTGCCGGCCCCGACACCGATGGCCGGTTTACCCGAAGAGTAGGCGGCCCGCACCATCGCAGGGCCACCAGTAGCAAGAATCAGGTTGATGGCCGGATGCTGCATAAGCTGATTGGAGAGAGCGACACTGGGATTCTCAATCCAGCCAATAATGTTGGGTGGCGCACCCGCTTCTATAGCCGCCTCCAGCACGATACGCGCCGCCGTACAGGTACTGTTTTTCGCCCGTGGATGGGGTGAGAAGATAATGGCGTTCCGGGTTTTTAGCGCCAGAAGCGCCTTGAATATCGCCGTGCTGGTGGGATTGGTGGTGGGGACAACACCCGCGATAATACCTATCGGCTCAGCGACTTTGATAATGCCGAAGGTGGGATCTCGCTCCAGAATGCCACAGGTTTTGTCATCCCGGTATTTGTTGAAGATATACTCGGAGGCGAAGTGATTCTTGATGACTTTGTCTTCGAGAACACCCATGCCTGTCTCTTCAACCGCCATTTTTGCCAGACGTATGCGAGCATCGGCCGCCGCAAGCGCTGCATGGTGAAATATCGCATCAACCTGCTCCTGGGTGTAGGTTGCATATTGCCGCTGTGATTTCTGGACATCAGAGATGGTCTGTTCCAGTTGACGACTGTCGTCTGCTTTCATGGTTTGAGCTCCCATGGCTGCCGCGCTTCGTGACGAAGCAGAATTAGACGGAAGGGTAAACAAGCATAGCTGACGACACGGGTTGTATAGGGAGAATCAGTCAAACCATGCTTTTAAGCCGTATTCAGTAAAAATTTCAGGCGGCTGGCGTTCGGGTTGCAGCCGGAGCATCCGATAGGGAAAACGAGTATAATGACCAGCCATCGATCTCAATGCCTGCCCTATCTATAAACCCTATG
>CAMRBW010000084.1 GCA_947040555.1 uncultured Oceanospirillales bacterium
ACAAACTATCAGTCACAAACTATCAGTCACAAACTGTCACGCAAACGACTACGAGAATATAAGGCTCAACGTTTTCTCAACACCATGCTCTCTATATCCAGGCTGGCGAGTTGTTGGCGAATGCGTTCAGCACCGGTTTGATCGTTAAAAGGCCCCAGCTGAACCCGGTGCCATTTTCCACTGCCCTCAACAGTTACCGACTCAATGCGCGCGGCATAGCCACTGATAATCAGTTCAGCCCGAAGCCGATCAGCATCCTGCTCATTTCGGAACGAGCCCGCCTGCAGGAAGAAGCGCCCCTTAAGACCCAGTTTGGAATTGGCGCTATTTTCGAAAACCGATTGACTGGTTTTAACCGTTGGCAACGCCTCCTGCACTATAACCTGCTCAGCAATAACCGGCCTGGCAACCGGACGCTGAACCCGTGACGGGGAGGAAACCGGTTTTCCCACAACCTGTTCACTGGCGGCAATCGTCACTTTAGGCTTCGCCGGCGCGGCCGTGACTGGCGGCACAACAACGGGCACAGTCATTAGTGAAGATGCCCCCCCTATAGCTTCGGATTCCGGTAGCAAGGTATAAAAATCAAATACCGGTTCTTTGTATTTCAATTCCCCAGACTCCGCAATGACTGCCGATTGCGCAAGTGGAGCAACATTTATATTTGGCGTTAAATGCATACCGACCGCAGTACATACCCCAATGGCCACACCTGCTGGTAGCATGAACCAGCCCGGCACCCGCGATGGGGAAGACCTTTTTCTGCCAGTTCCGCTTTTTCTTCTCGCCCGTGTACCTATCCCTGTATTGCTACTCACCATATTTCCCTCTGAGGAACAAAAAGTAAGCCACTGAAATGGCTCTTCATCCTGACACAAACCCCAAAATTGTATATAGCAAATATCGCTTTCGGAATTCAAGCAGAGTTGAAAAATTTCTTCCCCCTTCAAGACATCACTTCAAAACCAAAAATAGAGACTTTGCTGCCCAGTCAGGGGAAGAGCGTATCTTGTCGGTGTTCTGGAATTCCTATAGCATGCTGAGCATGATGACAGCATATTTCCCACACTCAGTTTCAGTAATTTGTTCCGACTTTTATACAGTCGGCGCAGCTGTTATATATCTGAGTGCTATATATCTGAGTGCTGTGCATCATACCGCCCCTGTTTCCTTCCGACGACGACTCCGATGACCGCCGTACGGGTGCAGTGCCAACGATTGCACTGCAACTTTTTCAAGACCTGAACGTCCAAAACTACACCATCTGCACAGCCTGAATTAAGGATAGCTACATGAACGTGCTCAAGTTTCTTGACCAGAAGATAACCGCCGCCCTCGTGGCCGCTGGCGCTCCTGCCAATAGCCAGGCCATGATCCGCCAGAGCGCCCGTGCCCAATTCGGTGACTATCAGGCCAATGGCGTGATGCCGGTGGCCAAGCAGCTGGGCATGAACCCTCGCGAGCTGGCACAGAAAGTTATCGACAACCTGGATCTGGCTGAAGCCTCTAACAAGATCGAGATCGCCGGCCCCGGCTTTATCAACATCTTCCTCAAGCCAGAGTGGATGGCTGAGAAGCTGGCCGGCTACGTGAATGATGAGCGGGCAGGTGTTGAAAAAGCAGAGCAGCAGACTGTCGTTGTTGACCTCTCCGCCCCCAACGTCGCCAAAGAGATGCACGTAGCACACCTGCGCTCCACGGTTATCGGTGATGCGGTTGCCAAAACTCTGGAATTCCTGGGCCATAAAGTGATCCGCGCCAACCACGTTGGTGACTGGGGTACCCAGTTCGGTATGCTGATTGCCCATCTGGAAGAGCTGCAAAAGAGCAACCCCGAGGTGATGAACTCCGAGCTGGGTGATCTGGAAGAGTTTTACCGTCAGTCCAAGAAGCACTACGATGAAAACCCGGAGTTTGCCGAGCGTGCCCGTAACTACGTGGTACGGCTGCAGGGGGGCGATGCCTGGTGTCTGGAGCAGTGGAAAAAGCTGGTCAACGTGACCATGGAGCAGAACCTGCGTACCTATAAGCGTTTGAACGTGAATATCACTGAAAAAGACACCATGGGCGAAAGCATGTACAACGACATGCTGCCAAAGATTGTCGCCGACATGAAAGAGAAAGGTCTGGCGGTTGAAGATCAGGGTGCTATGGTCGTTTACCTGAATGAGTACAAAAACAAGGATGGTGACCCGATGGGTGTTATCGTCCAGAAGCGCGACGGCGGCTTCCTGTACACCACCACCGACATCGCCTGTGCCAAATACCGGTATGAAACCCTGGGCGCTGACCGTGTACTTTATTACATCGATGCTCGTCAGGCACAACACCTGCAGCAGGCGTGGACCATCGTGCGCAAGGCTGGCTATGTGCCTGAGAACGTGACGCTGGAACACCATGCGTTCGGTATGATGCTGGGCAAAGATAACAAGCCATTCAAGACCCGCACCGGTGGCGTTGTCAAACTGGCCAGCCTGCTGGACGAAGCCACTGCCCGTGCCACCAAACTGATTGAAGAGAAGAGTGCAGACATGTCTGCCGAGCAAAAGGCCGAGGTTATCAACGCCGTTGCCATGGGCTCTGTGAAGTACTCCGACCTTTCCAAGAACCGTACCAGTGATTACATGTTCGAGTGGGATAACATGCTCTCCTTCGAAGGCAACACCGCCCCTTACATGATGTACGCCTACACCCGTGTACAGAGCATCTTCCGCAAAGCCGGCATGAATGTTTCTGACCTGAGTGGCACCATCACCATCAAGGAAGACGCCGAGCGGGAGCTGGCCATCAAACTGATGCAGTTCAGCGAAGCGGTTGAAGGTGTAGCCCGTGAAGGTATGCCACACATGCTGTGCGCCTATCTGTACGAACTGGCGGGCTGCTTTATGAAGTTCTACGAATTCTGCCCGGTCAACAAAAACGACGTTGCTGCTGACGTGAAGAACAGCCGTCTGCAGCTGTGCGCCCTGACTGCTCACACCCTGAAACTGGGTCTGGGCTGCATGGGTATCACCACTGTCGAACAGATGTAATCAGACGTTTACCATCAAAAAGCCCCGCTTTTGCGGGGCTTTTTTGTTCCTGTTCACATCTCCAACATAAAGGTCACCGGCCCATCATTAAGCAGGCTGACCTTCATATCCGCACCAAACTGACCCGTGGCAATAGTTCCAACATTGCCGTGTATCTCTTGCGCCATGGCGATAAAGCTATTGTAAAGCGCCTCTCCCAACGCCGGTGACGCGCCGGAGCTAAAACTTGGGCGTAAACCTTTGCGGGTGTCTGCCACCAGAGTGAACTGGGAGACTATCAGTAAGCCACCACCGGTATCGGTCACGCTAAGATTCATCTTTCCATTGTCGTCTGAAAAGATACGATATTTCAGCATTTTCTCCAGAAATTTTCTGGTTTTTTCAGGGGTATCGTCTTTCTCCACACCCAAAAATAGCAAAATACCGTTCCCAATTTCTCCAACAGTTTCGCCATCAACAACTACACTGGCGTGAGTTACACGCTGAATAAGTCCCTTCACTTTTCACTCCAATTACGCAATTTTGTTTGTCGGACAGCATCCCACACATCAGCGAGAACAACCAACCGCTGTTCCCTTTGCTATGAACGTGCTCTGCCCCGAGAGGAGCAAAACCATGAATCACGACAGTCTCACTGCAGCACTCAATGCCAGTAAAAACTGGATCAAACATTTCAACCGTGGTGATGTGGATTACTGCATCTCGGCTTACACTCCTAACGCCTTTCTGGAGGCTAAATCACTTGGAGAGTATTCCGGTCGGAAAATGATCGATAACTTTTGGCGACCTTTCGTACTCTCTGGTGCCACCGATCTGAACTACTCCAATATCTGGCTCAAGCTCATCGATGAAAATACCGTCCATCTTGGTGCCGATTGGAGTATGAATGTAGGTCGTGGCGTAATCACACTGGAGAAATGGGTAAAAACAGAATCCGGAACATGGAAGCTGCTACTGGATCACTTTGAAATCCAGCAGCAGTTTGACGATTAGTCAGCGCTCTCCAAGAGAGCCACCTGGGCGACAGTATCTGAACAATCAGGACGTCATACCCAAATCGAAATCGGATCGAAATCTGTGTGCCATCTCATCCGTGGCTCGTACCAGAGCATCACGGATACTCGGCTCGTGGGTTGAGTGCCCGGCGTCGCGCACAATACGGAGCTCTGCAGAGGGCCAGTATTTTTGAAGCGTTGTCGCATTCTCCAGCGGACAGATCATATCGTAGCGACCGTGCACAATAATACCGGGAATATCACCCAGCTTCGGCAACTCATCAACAATACCGTGCTCACCAGAAAACAGATGATTCGCCAGATAATGGGTGCAGATACGTGCTAGAGCCAGAGCTTTATGGGGATCACTGTAAGCATCCAGAACCTCTTGGCTAGGGCGCAAGGTGGCACAGTGAGCATCCCAGGTGCATAACGCCTTGGCCGCGCCCATGCGTGCCAACTCATCACTGCCTGTTACTCGCCGGTAGCAAGCCGCCAACAGATCGTCCTGTTCATCCTTGGGGAAGTGCCCGGCAAAGGCTTGCCAATAATCCGGAAATATTCGGCCTGCACCATCACGGTCAAGCAACCAGCGAATATCCCCTTTACGCCCAAGCAGCGCGCCCCGCAGCACCATACCCAGCACAAATTGATTGTGCTTTGTCGTATAACTCAAAGCCAGCAACGCCCCCCAGGAGCCACCAAACAGTACCCATTGCTCCACCTTCAGCTGCTGCCGAATGACTTCCATATCAGCGATCATATCCTGAAGGGTATTATTTTCGATGGAAGCATAAGGTGTTGAACGGCCACAGCCCCGCTGATCCCAGGTAATAATGCGATACATCTCAGGATCAAAAAAACGACGACTGTATTTATCACAGCCCACGCCTGGCCCACCATGCAGAAACAGAACAGGAATCCCCTCAGGGTTGCCGCTCTCATCCACGTAGAGTTGATGGCCACCAGATACTGAGATTGTATGTCGAGCAAAAGGTTTGATCGGAGGATATAGAGTCAGCATGGTTCATCCTTATAGATTCCCGCCAGGCCGATGCGCACATCTCATCCGGATGCCTGACTTCCGCACGAAACTTAACATTACTCTGATACCACGCCGTCATAAAGACCTTTCATGATAACAAAGCCACACATCAATGGTCGTGTACGGAGACAGGATATGTCACCTGCAAAATCGACTCTGACATAAAATTCCACTGTTATTGACCTCCGTCAAATCCGTTTCCACTGGACAACTATATATTCGGACTTGTGGGTAACCACTCAATCAAAAACTATAAAAATACCAAATTTGTGGGGAATCTCTATGTCCACGACCCAGGCTCACTCTCCCGGGCAGCTGCCGGTGGAGCGAAAATCGCTTGCTGAGCGTATTCTGAACTTTATCGAGCGCAACGGTAACCGGCTGCCGACCCCGGCCATGCTGTTCTTATACTGTCTTGGAATTACTCTGGTGTTGTCTCTGGTATTTTCCATGGTCAGCTTTGATATGATCGACCCTCGATCCGGTCAGGCCATTGAAGTCAAAAACCTGCTGAACGGTGACTATCTGGCCCGGTTTGTCGCCTCAATGGTGGTCACCTTTACCTCCTTCCCTCCCCTGGGCGTTGTCCTGGTCGCCATCATGGGGGTAGGGGTTGCAGAACACTCCGGCTTTATCGGAACCACCCTGAAAAAACTGCTAAACATGACGCCCACCCGTTTCATCACCCCGATGGTGGTGCTGATCGGTGCGATCAGCAGTATCGCCTCCGATGCCGGTTATGTGCTGGTCATCCCGATGGGCGGCATTATCTTCCATGCCGCAGGTCGTCACCCTCTGGCCGGTCTGGCTGCCGCCTTTGCCGGTGTCTCCGGTGGTTTCTCAGCCGGTTTTATGCCCAGTGCCACCGATCCGCTGATCCAGGGTTTTACCCAGGCCGCTGCCCAGACTCTTGACCCAGACTACCTGGTCAATCCGCTATGTAACTACTTCTTCACGTTTAGCTCGACTTTCCTGATTGGTCTGCTGGGCTGGTATGTGACTGACAAAATTGTCGAGCCTCGCCTGACCCGCAACGTGGCTGTGGATGAAGGTATCACTGTCGAGCAGGATCAGACCCTTATCTCTGAACAAGAGAGACGCGGCTTCCGCAATGCCGGTCTGACCATGCTGGGCATGTTTGCCCTGCTAATCCTGATCACCGTGCCCGAAGCCTCCCCTATGCGGAACGGCGCAGGTTCATTGACCGCCTTCAACGCACCCTTGATGGGTTCTATCGTACCGCTGATCCTGATTATCTTTTTGATTCCATCCATTGTTTACGGTCGCACCATTGGCAAGTACAAGAACTCTGGCGATGTGATCGGGGCGATGAACCACAGTCTGATACCGATGTGCGGTTACATGATCATGGCCTTTTTCTGCGCCCTGTTCCTGAAGGCCTTCGGCGACTCCAATATGGGTACGCTGATCGCTCTGTCCGGTGCCAAGGTTCTTCAGGCTATGGATCTGCCGGGTCAGCTGACTATTGTCGGCATCATCCTGCTCACCGGTATTGTGAACCTGTTTATCGGATCACTGTCGGCTAAGTGGGCGCTGATCGGCCCGATCTTTATCCCGATGCTGATGACCGTGGGCATCTCCCCCGAACTGGCTCAGGCCGCCTATCGTGTGGGTGACTCTTCCACCAATATCATCACCCCGATGCTGACCTACTTCCCCTTGGTGGTGGTGTTCTTCCAGCGTTATGTGAAGAGTGCCGGTATCGGTACAGTGGCATCTACCATGCTGCCCTACTCCATTGTCTTTATGATTGGCTGGACAGCATTTTTATTACTGTTCTGGGGTCTGGGGCTGCCACTGGGTATCGCCGCGCCTTATAGTTATCCTGCCGTGTAACTCTCCTTCACCTCCTGCCAATATTTTCCTGAAAATCTGCTGGCCAATAGCCAACAGATTTTCAGGAGTACCACCATACTGCCTGTTCAATACTAGAATCACCTTGTCTGGGTCGCCGGCACGAGTATTTTTCACCCGTGTCCGATATATACCAAGAGATGATTCCGTTCATTATCACCCAGCTGCAGGTGCTATGCGTCACGGCAATCAAGCCAGATCCGGAAATCTGGCTGTCGGATAAAATTTACAACTGACCAGAAAAGAGAAAATTTTTATGACTGCTGATAACCGTCACCTGTTTTTGCAACCTTATTACGGAAGGTTGCTCATCGGGCTGCTTATGCTGTTCATTCTTCCCTTGCCCACCGCTTTTTCCCATACGCTGGCGTATCAGGATCCAACCGTCACCTACTACAGCTCAGATTATGAGGGCCTTTTAGAGGCTTTCGTTGTGACTGAATCAGTCGCTGGCCAGAAGCAGTTTGTGACACTCGCCGAAGCATCATCTTCGGCAGATATGTATCTGGATCACAACGGTGAATTCGTGTTGGCAGATGGCATTACCTACATTTTTGGAGGGGATCTGTTTGACCGGGGGCCCGATGACAAGAAGTTGCTCCACCTGCTGCTCAATGCCAGGAAAAGATACGGTGACCGTGTCGTGCTGATCGGCGGCAACCGGGACTACAATAAACTACGCTGGCCTCTTGAACTGGTAAGACATCCGGATATGCAGATCAAACAACTGCTGTCCGCTAACGGAATCAATAATATCAGCCAGCACTGGACGAAAGGGCAGGAGAGTCAAAGAGAGGCTCTGATCGACTGGCTGCTCAGCGATGAGATGCTTGAATATCTGGCCATGACCGTTATTGCTCACTGGCACGAAAACAGCCGCACTCTTATTCACCACGGTGATTTTAATTTGCAGGCCTTTGCCCATATACCCGACCAGGGTATAGAGAGCATTGCTCAGCATATAAAGGATTTTAACAGCAGCCCATGGGATATGTTTGCCCAGATTGATCGCCTGAATGAGTGGAAGCAGCGGGCAATGATCAAAGCTGTCGATGACTTGAAAAAACTAAAAACGATTGCTGTCCTGCAAAGAGAAGGTACTGAACTGGATAGCTCTCAGCAGGCATTTATCAGCCCCGAAAATACTACCTATCCAGAGCTGGCTTTCTATGCCGGCGCGGCGCCAATGCCTAAAACAGTCCCGGATGGGACGTGGCCTTCCGGAAAGCATATGAATATTCCGGAATGGGTAGACCGGGAATACATGCTGGCATCGCCACCCCGAGTCAAAAGCTCCAGAGATAATACCCGCACGATAACCGATGATGACGGGCTGGAATTGATGGTAACAGCGGGCATTGAGAATGTACTGGTCGGACACACTCCCCAGGGAAATTTTCCGAACATGTTTAACCGCACCAGTGATCGAAAAGGGGTGGGGAAAAAAGATGTCTGGTTTATTTTTGCTGATACATCCTATGTGATTGATAAAGCCTCAGGTACAGAAAGACGTCCGGTGGTGAAATTATCCCATCGGAACATTACCGTTGAAACGGAGGTTACAGTACCGGTCAAACAGGTCAAAAATGGCCTGGAGGCAGAAGAAACCATTCAAAAGGTGCGTTTGCACTTTGATAGCGCGCAGAACAGACAATCAGAGTTTGTGGGAAAACTGGCTCTGAGCATCAAAGATCCGCAAACAGATCAATTCCGATTGAATGATCAGCGCGGGAATCCTGACGCAGAAATGACAGACCCGGACGCTATGTTTCCAAACAATTATATTGGTATGGCTGAAGTCGAAGAGAGCACCTACAGCCTGATGACCCGTAAAAATGGACGATCAATCACTAATATTCTGGTGAGCCCTGAAGAGAGTCAGGGTTATGACTATTACGAACCGGTAAAAGAAATCAATGTGCCGGCCATTATCCCACAGTGGGTCAGGTAGTACCCATTGCAGTAGTACCCATTGCAAAAGAAGAAAAAGCCCTGCCGTCAAAAACGGCAGGGCTTTTCTTTATTCTCCGAAAGAATTACTTCCGACCGTGGCGCTTACGCTCATTTTCAGTCAGGTATCTCTTACGCAGACGGATGAAGTTCGGCGTCACTTCTACCAGCTCATCGTCGTCAATAAATTCCAGAGCCTGCTCCAGAGTGTGACGGATGGGCGGGGTCAGGATGATGTTTTCATCGGTACCGGAAGCACGGACGTTGGTCAGCTGCTTACCCTTGATCGGGTTAACAACCAGATCGTTGTCACGGATATGCAGACCGATAATCTGGCCTTCATAAACCTCAACGTTCGGTTTGACAAACATCCGGCCACGGCTCTGCAGGTTGAACAGGGAGTAACCCAGAACCTTGCCTTTCACCATGGAGACCAGAACGCCATTGCCACGCTGACCCACTTCCCCTTCCTTGACCGGACCGTAGTGATCAAAGATAGAAGTCAGGATGCCGGAACCGGAGGTCAGGGTCATGAACTGGGAACGGAAACCGATCAGACCACGGGATGGCATCATGAAGTCCAGACGTACACGACCTTTGCCGTCTGGCACCATGTCGCGCAGCTCGGCTTTACGCAGACCCATCTCTTCCATGATGGAGCCCTGATGCGGCTCTTCGATATCAACAACAACCTGCTCGTAAGGCTCTTCCTTCACGCCGTTGTTCTCACGGACAACAACCTGCGGACGGGAAACTGCCAGCTCAAAACCTTCACGACGCATGGTTTCGATCAGTACGGAAAGATGCAGTTCACCACGACCGGCCACCTTGAACTTATCCGCATCAGTGCCCTGCTCGACACGCAGCGCCACGTTGTGGATCAGTTCACGTTCCAGACGATCCTTGAGGTTGCGGGAGGTGACGAATTTGCCATCCTGACCACAGAACGGAGAGTCGTTCACCTGGAAGGTCATGGATACGGTGGGCTCATCAACGCTCAGCGCCGGCAGCGCTTCTACGCAGGACGGATCGCAAATGGTATCGGAGATGTTCAGACCATCGATACCGGTGATGCAGACGATGTCGCCAGCGCTGGCCAGTTCGGTTTCAATACGCTCAAGGCCATGGTGACCCATCACCTTCTGCACCTTGGCGTTACGCTCTTTACCATCATTGTCAACCAGACGTACCGCGGAGCCTGGCTTCAGAGTGCCACGCTTAACGCGACCGATACCGATAACGCCCACATAGCTGTTGTAGTCCAGTGCTGAGATCTGCATCTGGAACGGACCGTCCTTATCGACGTCCGGGGTTGGTACGTGCTGGATGATCATCTCGAACAGTGGCGTCATATCTTCCGCCAGATCGTCCACTTCCAGACCGGCCACACCATTCAGTGCGGAGGCGTAGATCACCGGGAAGTCCAGCTGCTCTTCAGTCGCACCGAGGTTGTCGAACAGATCGAAAACCTGATCGATAACCCAGTCAGGGCGTGCGCCAGGACGGTCAACTTTGTTGATAACAACAATCGGACGCAGACCCTGTTCGAAGGCTTTAGAGGTTACAAAACGGGTTTGTGGCATAGGGCCATCGACCGCGTCCACCAGCAGTAGTACGGAGTCTACCATGGACAGAACGCGCTCTACTTCACCACCGAAATCCGCGTGCCCTGGAGTGTCCACAATGTTGATGTGGTAACCATTCCAGTTGATGGCTGTGTTCTTGGCCAGAATGGTAATACCGCGCTCTTTCTCCTGATCATTGGAGTCCATGACGCGCTCGGCGCTCTGATCCTTTCGACCCAGAGTGCCAGACTGCTGCAGCAGTTTATCAACCAGAGTGGTTTTACCGTGGTCAACGTGGGCGATAATCGCTACGTTGCGCAGTTTGTCAATTGCAGGCTCGATCACAGGGGATGCCTCTTAACTCCTGATCCGGTTTATAACCCGGACAGGATAGTCTCTAATTTCAACCGGAACCCCTTGGAGGTTCTGGCCATATCGTTGTAGGTTTCTGCCAGAATAGCTGTTGAAGCCCCGAGCAGCTGCATATCATCCCGATACCGGGTCATATGCCGGAAGTTACGTAGCCTGGAAGAAAAACTGAGGCTATGACCCTTGCAGCGCATATCGGCTACATCGATCAACCCGAGGCGACCGTCGGGCATCATCAGGATATTGCCCAGATGCAGAGAGCGAAAATAGACACCGGAAAGGTGCAACCGGGCGACAAATCGTCCAAGATCCCGGGCTAACTGCTGCTTTTCCAGTGTACCGCATGACGTCAACCAGCTACGCAATGGCTCTCCGGCCAGCGGGCGATAACAGACGGCAGTCCGCTCAATTGAGGGGATTTTATAGACCACCAGCACCTCTACCGTAGGCACACCCAGTTTTATCAATTCACGGGCATTGTCCACAAATCGATGGGAATAGGATTTGAGCAGATCAGAGGTCAACAACCGTTTCCGGCGGAATAACTTCAGGAAATTCCCGTCCCGGAGCCGAAGAACCTTGTCACCAAAACCATCCGCTTCTATAACCTGACTGTCTTTGCGCAGTTCGTTATAGTCCGTCACAGTAAGAGTCTGCATTGAAATCTTCAGCTATCCCGGCAAGCGCAACTGTGCAGGGGAACCTGTACGTGCTGGTTGGCAAAAGAGGGGAATTCTACCCGCAAGAAACGGTTAGGGGAAGGAAGGTGAAAAATAAAAACCGAAAGCTTAAAGCTTCCGGCATGGGAAGGATTTTACTTTACTTGTAGCCGCATGCAGACGGCATCGGCCAATATACCGAATAAATATCCATTCTGCCTGAGTTTATCAGACCAGCTTTAAGGGCCTCTACCTCCCGCCCGCGGTTTCTCCTTATTAGCTCCAGGGCTATCTTACGAGTCCTCTCTTGAAAGCCGCCTGTTGAGGCCGCCGAATGTGGGTACCCGACCGATATTCCTCCACTTACCACCTACGGAACTAGAAACAAAATCTATCATCTCATCGGTAACCGGAGAAGGCCGTTGTACTACATATGTTGACCTACTGCGCATACTCGGAACCACCCTGCCATCAGTAGCAGCAGCTACTGCAAATTGCTGTGCGTAACTTGCTGTTTGAACGATTTTTGTTAGCGCCTCTTTCATATTCCATTCTCTCGAAGCTCCTGCCTCCACATTGACTAAATTTATGGCAGTATCGAAGCTTAGAAGCCCTTTTGTGCTAATCCTCTCGGTAGATGAACCTACAAAAGAAACAAGCTGAGTGAACAAATTTAACGGACGCGGGTTGATAGATTTCTCTAGTTTTCGCGCTTTTTTTTGCTTTACCAGCACTTCAATAAGCCCATAAAATGTTTGGGCTACTTCAAGAAAATTTTCAGCGTAAGAGCCATCACCACTTGTATTGTCCAAGCCAAGACGTTCAAAAATTGTATTTGTGTCATTAACCATCACTTCACGCAGATTAAGTTGACCGTCGGCTCTGTTGCCTTTAATGGTTGGTCATCCTGTGAGGCCCCTAAACCAAGGGAAAACTTCTTGAAGACTTTTGGAGTTCTGTCGCTTCAACCACTAAAGGCAACATAGCCTTGACCGTCTTTGGCTGCCACCAATAGCGTTTCGAGATTAGTTTCTACGTCTAAAACCTCCGAACTTACCGGGTATTTTTCATCCACAATCCTATTCATCTCCTCTTTATCGATACCATATTTATCCCTTATAACAGTAAATTCATGATAATCAGGTTTATTACTTGCAAGAAACCGCAAATAAAAATCCACTTTAGGCACTAATCTATTACTCAAAATATTTATTAGTTTCTGCTTCTTTTCCTCATTTTCTGCAACAAATAATTGAAGGATCATATTTTTCTCACAACCAATCGCGAGACACGTCCCAGCCACCAAGATCCAATTTATATTTCCAGTGAGCCTGGTTACAAACATGTTGGATTGACTTTCTAATTGAGTGCACAAAGTTTTGTAATTCATGTGCATTCCCGACACAATCTCAGCTGTCTCCGCCATATCGGACAAATTTTTTTCCTGCGCCACATGCTGACGCGTCAGGAATCCCCTCCCCAGCACGGATAATGGGTCTGCGACATCAGCTTTTTGGCCCTGATGTCTCTGTCCGACATTTCGTGACTGCACACTTGTTGCCTGCGAATTTGCGTTTCTGTAAGCACCCGTTTTGCCAATTTTTAAATTTTTTAATTCTGGTGTTAAAGATCACGAAGAATCTTTAGTAGTTACGGCATTTCTTCCTGATGTTGTAGATTTTGGATTCACTCTATTGTTTAAACTCATAGCGTATTCATAAGAAGGAGGATCACCAAGCTTGGATCCCTCAGCTACAAAGCCCAGCTCGCTATCTCTATTAAAATAGGCACTTTGTATTTTGAGAAAAATTGTATTCAGCGGCAAAGTTATATCTTCCATAACATCCAATATTTTTTGCAATACTCCCATCTCTATACATACGCCAAACAACTTTTCCAATTTTTCACTACAAGGGATTTTCAATCCCGCACATCCCTCGTCATTGCTTCTACATTTTTTTAGATTAGTGCTGACTTCAACTCTGTCATCACCTAAACGATCTATAACAGCATCAATCGTGACACTTATATCATCGTCCTAAGCAGAGAAACGGGCAAACCAAGCTTTATAGTTATTACTATCACATCCCTTCAAAAAACTAATAAAATCGTCATTAGCCGTTAATACAGCCGATGCAAAATGCGACAGACTTAAAGAAATCAAAACAATAAAAAACGACAATAGCAGTTTGCTAAATGCTTTTCTATGTGTTGTTTTTGGCTCATTTTCACTGCGCACCCACCAATCAGTCCATCAGGATGATGCATTTTAGAACATTTCCCACCACTAACACGTAAAATTAAGAACAAATACACCATAGCAACCACTCTTCTATAATTGCGGGCTATAAAAACAACAAATAAACATCAATAGCCGTATACTGTATTTAAATTTACAAATTTCAGGATTTGCATTTTTTGTCTAAAAAGAGCCAAAAATCTGCGGACACACCACTACCCCGAATGACAAATTATGAAATGGTAGAACAAATCTTATCTCAAGCTAACGTCAATGGATTACTATTTTTTCTTTCGGGGTCACGATAAAAGACGCTGGTGCAGCTATACTGCCTTTAAAGGTTGAAGGTGAAATTGGGCTATTTTTTATGCTCATTTTTTATGAAAAATCGGTATGGCAGTAACATCAACAACTTAAAAAACTACTTCTTAGTCTTATTTGCGTGCCAACAGGCACAGGCCACTATCCTTCGATCCGGGTTATTCGATCCGGGTTATTCGATCCGG
>CAMRBW010000085.1 GCA_947040555.1 uncultured Oceanospirillales bacterium
CCGTGGGAATGCATACCAGACAGCCTGTATGGTTATTTGAGCTTTCCTGCACTAGCCTTTTGTTTGCAGGAATGGATGTTGCAGTAGCTCATCTGCAGAGCTTCTCTTCTCAGGTTCTACCTGCAGCATTTTGCTGAGGAAGTCCGCGTAGTGGGGAATGTGCTGAAGCAGATCACCTGAACTGACAATGTCAGCCAATTCTGATTTCATTGGTTTTCCGTTATCTGTCGTGTGAACAGATGGAAAATGATCTTTAAGCCTTTTATAGTCGGGAGAGTCGGGCAGGAGGGTAGGCATGATAGACATCAGACTGGATGCGCCATAAGACCAAATGTCAGCGGCTTTGCTGCCTTTTCCATGATCTCCCGGAAAATTTTCCGGAGCCATATATTCCGGGGTCTCCCCCAAAAAAGGCGCGGTGCCAGTGTTATCAATTTTCGCAGCTGTGCCAAAGTCAATCAATTTTATGGTGCCGTCCTCCATGCGAACAATGTTCTCTGGTTTTATATCGGAGTGGACAAAACCCATCTCATGCATGGCTTTCAGTCATTGAGGTGAACCGCGGGTAATACTCTTCAGATCTTCAAGGGACTTGATGCCATAATGGATAAGATCAGTTTCTCCGGCTTCTAAAATGGTGATCATTTTGGCGTCCTGGCTGCCAGCATTTTCAAGCCAAGACTCCTTCACCTTGATAATATTACCATGATTTATTTGCTCAAGTGTGCACACCTCATTAGCCATCAACCTATACTGGATAATGTCGGTCGCTTCCTTATATACCCAGATTTTTCCGTGTTTATCTCGCACCAGCTGAACACCACTCTTTTTGGCCGCTCTCCCCGGAAGGGCTTTAATATGTTCGTACCTCTGTGCGCCACCGTTGGATAGCAGCGTCCATCTCCTTCTCCAAGGTTCTATTCATTCTGTTCCTGATAGTGGTATAAATTATAGATGAACTAAAAGCGGCAACGGAGTGGGACATTCGGTACTGCTGAGAGTCTGCTCTTTGAGCAAGAAGCATGTATGGGGTCGGGGTAATAGTCAGATAGCCCGGCTCGCCCACTACAATCCATGAAGGATTATTAGAGATATGAATATAGGCAGGTTCAGCCCCTGCGTCTGTCAGTCTGTAGGTGTGCGTATCTGCATTGTGCGTTGTGATACCAGCCAAAGGCTGGCAAACTGCCTCTTTGCTTGTCAGCTTGTCTTGAACGCATGACAAAGCGGCTGATTCCAGTGATGAGTAAAGTCCGACTGGTGAGTGATCGTGCCAGGAGTTCTCCAGCCATTGGCCCATATATTTCTGCTCTTCCTTCAAAGCACCATAAAGTGCTGTTTCCTGCCACTCTTGAGTGACTCTGCTATGCCAGGACAGCACCATACCATCGTCATAGCTGACACTTATCCGGATCAGATCAATATCATTATCGAGAGCCGTATTGACAAGTCCTGCCATAGCCTGCTGCCATGATGTCAGCTGTTTTTCGAGATTAACTGTTTCCAGAGGGGTAATCTCCAGCTGCCATGGCTGTTCCCCCGCAGCCTCCTGCGTTTGAATCAAGTAATCAATAAAAACGGCGTTATCCAGTTCTAAACCTGGAAAAACCGGCATACGTCCACGTCGACGCCAGCCCACACCGGTCTGTATTCTCTCCCATGTCTGAGCAAAAATTGAGTAGAGTTCGGGCAGTTTGTGGTACACATGGTAAGCGACAAACGCAAAAGGTATACCAATTTTCAGATAACGGTAAAGAATTATGAAGCCATAACCCTGAGGAATAATTACGACAGAAGAATATATATAATTTCCAAGGAAAATTAAGGCGCTGATACAATATCAACCCAAAAAATTTATCAGATAGCTCAAGTTACACAAAAACATACATTTCCAGTTGCTCCAGTGACGCTCTCAGCCCAGACATATAGATTTCACCCTGATCTGAAAATGGTTCATCTGAAGCCTCAGATGACAATCTCTTCAGCGGAAAGGCCGAAGAAATCGAGAGAAAAATATGATTGCTCTGCGTTCTGATCGTATGCGTAATTTGAGATTGGTAACATATTCAAGTTCTGAGTTTAAATCAGCCATGAGCGGGCCGCGGCCACATTTTCATGGTAAAAAACCTTGCTGACCAAAAATCGGCAAGGTTTTATGTCGCGTGCGCCTATACACCAAAAAGTTAAGAATTATCGTGCATTAGCATAGAATAAACATCAGCACATCAAGTTTATCATCAAAAATAAAGATCATTTGATGCCTAATCATGGTAACTGCCTTGTGACGTAGGCTCGGTGGTAGACGCTATCGTGAGAAATATTGACCACCTCAGCCATTCTCATACAAGCGGCTGACCAAGGCTCCGCAATGAGAAAACCAATGTATTGTGCGAGAGTACATTGCACAGTGCCGGGACGGCTGGCTGTTCTCACGATCATCCTTGAAAATTCTGAATCCGTATCATTTCTTTCGGGTATCAAACTTTAGAGCTCCTTATCAAGGAGTCAGTCCTGATGTTTACTTTTTTTACCCATTTTATCCAGAAAGCCCATAATAAACGCTGACAGTACGAAAGTAATATGAATCACCACATACCAGAGCAACTTATCGTTGGGAATTATTTTGACATCGATAAAGACTTTAAGTAAATCGATAGTGGATATGGCAACAATCGAAGCGGCAACCTTATGTTTCAATGAATCAGAATCCATTGTGCTCAGCCAGCGGGGCTTCTCTTCCCCTTCATCCAGATCAAGGCGTGAGACAAAATTCTCGTAACCGGCCAGCATCACCATCACGATCAGGCCACCGATCAAGGTGATATCCAGCAGAGACAGCACCTTCACCACCAGGTCCATGCTGTCCAGCCCCAGGATTGTCGGCATCAGTTCGAAAATACGCTGATAAAACTTGACGCCAAGCATCATCAGCACAAAACTGAGGCCAAAGTAGATGGGCGCCATCAACCAGCGGCTCGAATAGATCATTCGCTCAAAAAAACGTTCCATAGGGTATCAGACTCGAAGGTAACAACTTATGGTGCGGGAGTTTATATCTATAGTTTGTTCAGCGAAATAAGGGCGAGTGCTATTGCATTTATGGCTTGAATCCCGCCTCAGAGATCAAGCCCCAACTGATAAACAGGGAGTTCAAATTGGCGAGGTTCCCCCTCAAAAGCACACGGCTTGACCTGCCCAGGCATATTGGAGATACGCTGATCCAATATGGCTTTGCAAATAGGGCAAATCTCACGTCCACTTTCAGCTTTGGCAGTCAAATGCTTATTAGACAGCACCTCGAACCCTTCTTCGCTGACAATCCCGTGGTCACAGAATGTTCTGTTGCCCTTGTCTTCTATATCGTAATTTGCTCCGACAATATGACGCACCCCGAATGTCGGGCACGTAACAAAGTAGTCTGAGAGGATACTTTGCTTGTAACGCTTCACGTCGGCTAGTCTGACCGTTTAAAAATAAGGGGGGCGTAGCCTACAGTAATTTCGTGAGAGATACTATCAGGCTCCTCGTTTCAAGGAAATTTTAAACGATTATGTCACGATATCGTTCACCCATGCCACCTTCCTCACGCTACATTACTCCCGAAGGTTATCAACGACTGGAGCAAGAGCATGACCTGCTTTGGCGAATCAAAAGGCCGGTCGTTACTCAGGCGGTATCAGAAGCGGCAGCTCTCGGTGATCGCTCAGAGAATGCCGAGTACATTTATGGCAAGAAGCAACTGAGAGAGATTGATCGCCGGGTACGCTATCTGCGTAAACGACTGGAGCAGCTTAAAATTGTCTCTGAAATTCCGGAGAATCCCCGCAAAATTTATTTTGGTGCCTGGGTGATTCTGGAAAATGAGCATGGCGAGGAAAAGCATCTGCGTCTGGTCGGCCCCGATGAGCTTGATCTTTCAAAAGGATGGATCAGTATTGACGCACCACTGGCACGCACATTGCTCGGAAAGGAGCAGGATACAGAGTTTCCCTTTATCCACGAAGGGACGACCACGGATTACACCATCATGTCGGTAAGCTACACCGAACCCGAATAGACGGCGCACTTATTCTGGTTCGACGTAGATTACAAACAAAAACCCCACTAAAACAGGGTGGGGTTCGTTTTTGCACTTATTGTATTAATCCAGCATAGCTCCGAACGTTACCCCCTTCGGTGCTGGCTTTATGGATCCACAATAGACGCCTTTCTCATAGATCTCCCAGCCTCGTTGTTCATTCATTTTGCGTCCAGGCATGGTGTAATAGTCGTAGAATTTTTCGGGAACAAACTGTGCCTAACCTCCCCCGCCCTCTTAGGTATAAGGCGTGACCAGGAGGTCGAGGTGCGGCACGAGTTATGCCCCAGACACTTCATCAGTGCGATGTCGTCTTTATAGTTTTGGGGAAATGAAGACGGCTTCGACTTTATGGAACGTACACTCCGGAACAGAATTAAGGGACTATTCGGGGAGATTACGGCATGAAATCCTTCAAAAAACTGACCTGCGTCAAACCGCACTCAAAATAGGTAATTATCGCAATGTAACCGGTTTCAATATTTTGAAATCCTTGCTCCATAGCCTCCGACACCAATATATTCCAAACAGGGGGCGCAGGAGTAAAAATGGATAAAATCATTCAACATATGGAACGGCTTTTGCTGCCCATGGCCAGCAAAATAGCGAACATGAAATATCTGATCGCTATCCGTGACGGTGCGATTTATGCGATGCCATTTCTGATTGTTGGCTCTCTGGTGCTGTTGGTATTGAACCTGCCACTGACGGACGCTAACAACTTTATGTACTCCGCGTGGTACACCAATCTGATGGCTGAATATAAAGGCGACTGGCTACAGCCGTTTCATGCCTCCATGGGTATCGCCTGTATCTTTATCAGCTTCGGTCTGGGTTCCAGCCTTGGTAAACAGTACAAGCTGCCGGAGATCACCTCTGGCTTCTTGTCCCTGTTCGCCTTTATGCTGGTCGCAGCCCCCGTTACCGGTTGGCCATCTGCGATCAATGCGACCTATCTCGATGGCAAGGGCATGTTTACTGCAATCATTGTCGGTTTTCTTGCGATTGAAGTGTATCGTCTGCTGGTCACCAAAAACCTGACCATCAAACTACCGGAACAGGTACCACCTGCGATTGCCCGCTCTTTTGAATCCCTGACGCCCGTGATCGCCATCATCCTGATTCTGCAGCCCATCAATATCATGCTCTCCAGAATGGGCGACGGTATGCTGCTACCACAGCTGCTGATGGATGTATTCAAGCCGCTGATCTCGGCATCGGATTCACTCGGTGCGCTGCTGCTTATCGCATTCATTATTCACGTTCTCTGGTTCTGCGGTCTGCACGGTGCCAACATCGTTATGGGTGTTGTTGGTACTTTTACCCTGACCAACCTGCAGATGAACCAGGAGGCTCTGGCGGCCGGTGAGGCTCTGCCCACTATTTTCTCCGGCGGCTTTCTTGATAACTACATGAACCTCGGCGGTTCTGGTGCGACACTGGGTCTGGCGATTGCCATGGCGATCAGCAAGAGTGCTCACCTGCGTTCCATTGGTCGTATATCCATCGTGCCAGGTATTTTTAATATCAATGAACCGATCCTGTTTGGCGCACCGATCATAATGAACCCGATTCTCGGTATCCCGTTTATTTTGATCCCGATGATCAACGTCACCATCGCCTACTTCGCCACTTCCATGGATCTTGTCGGACGTGTTGTGGCACTGGTGCCCTGGACGACACCGGGTCCTTTGGCGGCCTTTCTGAGTACCAACTTCAACTTCGGCTCTCTGATTCTTGCTTTGGGACTACTGGTGCTGTCCACAGGTATGTACCTGCCATTCCTGCGCGTCTACACCAAATCGCTTATGGTGCAGGAGCAACGGGAGAAGGTGAAGGAAGAGGCAGCCCAGGTTACTATGGCAGCCGCTTGAAAGATTTAAACCAGTAAAAAAAATAACCCTGATGCCCGACAGCACCAGGGTTATTTTTTTATTCTTGATGCGTCAGCCATCAAGCAGCAGGTTACCATTCTGCACCAGAGTATTGATGATGGCACTGCTATCCCCCATATCGGAAAGGTCAACATTTTGTAGAATAACTTTTTGAGTCACATCGCCACCTTCACCATCAGGTCGGACGCTAACTTCGGTATTGCCATCAATAACGGCCGCCTCAAGGAACTGGTCCAGAGTGTCAGTTTCGCCGAACAGTAGGTGATCCAGTTTTACCGCATCGCCCTCGTCTCTGTTGAAATCAGTGATAATCAGCTCTGCCGGGGACTGGCTGGTGCCGATAATGTTGACATCATAGATATCTGCACCATTCCCCCCAGAAACAGTGACACCGTCGTGATCAATGATGAAAATATCATCACCAAGATCACCAATCAGGGTCTGCCCTGTGTTGGCCGTGGAGTCACTGAAGCCCGCAACCTTGTCGCTGATGTTTGCCACACTGTTTCCTGCACTATCACTGAGGCTGCTGCCGGTGTAGCTGTAGATCAACTGCTCGTCACCGGTAACCTCGGCGCCATCAAAACCGACAATGACATTTTGACTGGTGAGAGTAATGCCGGTGATGCTTCTGCTGGCACCATCGATCTTTATCGTAAATTCGGAATTGTCAGGGGTGCCGGTGATATCTTCCGAGAAACTCAGCATCAAACTATTATTCGATGCCGTCGATGCACCAGGCTCCGGAGCTTTCACGTCGGCCTCGGTAACGGTACCGGCGCTCAAGGCATCGGTGGTGGCCCCATTTCTGGCGAGGTCCTTGATAAAGCCGGCATCAATATCCACCTGATCATTGCTATAATCGCCACCGGAATTATCCTCAATGTCTTTGGCCTTGGCCGCAGCCAGTTCGATGATCAGCCCATTATTATCAACCACCCTTGCCGACAGGATATCATCTTCACTGAAACCCAGAGCCAGTGAGCCATTGACGTTATAACTGAACTTGCTCCAGTCCAGAATCAGTCGCAGTTCCGTGGTGTCGGCGGAGGCATTACCACTGAGGATGTCATTGAAGTTGCTGCCGGAAAGTAGAAGCCTCTGACTGTCAGAGTCATAAGAGGCCGCTGTTATTGTGGTTGTTGGTGCTGTGGTATCTATAGTCACCTGCATCTGGCCCGACAGGGACTCATCGGTGCCGGGATCTGGCAGGGTGGTGTCGGCATTTCTGTCCCAGTTACTATTGATAATGCCTTTGGCAATTCCGTAGCCATTTTCAATCACTGCACCGTTGAGCGTGATCCCGGTACCGGCGCCGGCAAGGTCAAGGGTACCAACGTCATCACCGGCCTGAACCGTATAAACAAACTTGAGTATCCGTCCGGCAAAGGCGGTATTGTCTGCTGCAGAAGCGGACGACTTGGTGTTCAGGGTCGAAGTATCAAAAGTGGCGATAGCGCCATTGTTCAGCGTAAGCTCAGGCCAGTCCGTACCAGTGCGGACCCGCACCACCTGATTCATATGTACCTCGATAACGATCTCATCGCCGGTCTGGAAGTGCGCCTGCAGCGTACTGCCAAAAGTCATCCGGGTCACCTTGGGTTCCAGCAAGCCAGTGGCTGTTTCACCATCAATGCCGATCCGTCCTTGATCCCAATGGGGGTTGCCTATAGCATTATAAAAATTGGCCAGATCCTTAACGATCGCGGTATCGTCAAAGTTACCCGCCGCATCCGGAAGAGCGCCAGCTTCCATCACAAAACGGGTGTGAAAACCCTCTACGCCATCATTATCACCATTACCGCTGCTGTGATCCCAGGTAGAGAGTGCACCATTGTCAATGACATAATTCAGATCTATGCTGATGGTCAACAGTGTGTGAGCACTTGCGCCATAAACAAGTTCTACCACCTCATCGTTCAGGAAGAGCTTCTGCCGACTGCCGAAATCATCAGTGTACTCGATATAAACCTTGCTCCAGTCAATCAGATCCGCCTGTTCGATGGGATCAACGGTACCAGAGACTGGGGTGGTGTCATATTCGGCCTCTACCACTTTATCGTAATCCCATAACAGGATCATATACGCGGTAGACGCCGAGCCGGCTTGTTGCGGCCGAACCGCAAAGGTCGTTTCACCAAAATTAAAGTCAGGATCCGTAGTGTCTATCAAAATCTCCGACTGGGTGGTCAATGACTGGGCATTGGCACCTGTCGGCGTGGTGTTGGTGTCGAGATCATTACCGGCCAGATCCTGGATGGAGGCATCGGTCAGATCAAAGGGAGTAGTGGTATCAAGCCCAAGATCATCGGTAGTGGCTCCCGCAGGGATTGTCAGGGTAAACACCAGTTTATCGCTGCCGCTACCGGAGAAGTATTCCGCCTGGGCGCTGCCAATAGTAAGATTCAATGCCGGCTGACCGGTCACATTGACAGCTTCGTTGAACGTCACCTCGATCTGAATAACCTCATTTTTCTTATAGGAGCCGTCTTCAGAGAGGGCGACCACGGAAACAACCTGGGGAGCATCGACATCAATAACTGCGGTTCCCGACTGAGCTATGGCATCACCGGCATTAACGGCCGGCAAGGTTGTGATCAGGTCATAGCCTGCTGAATCGTAAATATCAGTTCCTGCAGGAATGATAAAGGCATTGACCGTCGCGTAATTCAGATCAGTGCTGTTTTCCGTTTGCCCGGAACCGACTGTATAAATAAACGTCAGACTATCGGTACCGGAACCGCTGTCGTAGTAAGCAGTGGCACCATTATCCAGCGTAATAGTGGGCTTGGTTGCGTTATCACTGCTGTTCACCCCTCTGACGATCACCTCTTCGCTCAGCTGAACCAGAATTCTCACTTCACCACCCGGCCTGAAATAGCCTGACTCCTCCAGTCTCACCTGCAGTATCATGGGTGCAGCAATATCCGAGTAATCCAGCGTCAAATCACTGGTGCTGACAGGGTCTTCATTACCCGCAAGATCGGCCAGAAAGCCGGACTGAATATCTACGCCATCCTCAGCGCCTTTGTAACCAAATATTCCCTCAAGTTCGGCGGCTTTGGCATCGGTAAACTGAATGGTCAGGGTATCTGTACCGGCCAGACGTGTAGAAACAATATCACTGGCAGAGAGGGTGACGTTCCGGGTTACACCGTCGTCCTTGTCGATATCGATAACCAGCTTGCTCCAGTCCAGCCTGGCGCTAATATCCGCCGTCGCACTTTCACTGCTGTTTAACAGTTGATCTAAGTCAGCGCCCTGTAGCAACAACTGGTTGTTGTCCTCATCATAAGCGACAGCAGTTATAGTTGTTGCCGGTGCCGTGGTATCGACAACAATGGCTCCACTACCACCAAGAGAGTTTTCAGCATCCGTAGCCGGCAATGTCCTGTCCACATTACTACCAGCACCATTTTCCAGTGAGCTAGACCCGGGAAAGCCGACAATACTGCTGTTAAACGCCAGTGAATCAGTACCCCGGTAGTTCAGGTCATCGGTATTTTCATTGGCGGAAATCGTATGGCGGAACACCAACTCCCGAGTACCACTGCCGGACACATAGACGGCATTGCCTCCATAGAGATCGCCCCCGCTGGCTGGCCGATCGTTGAGCAACAACAATAATGGATCGTTAGTGCTGTCGTAGTTCTGCAAAGTGACCTTTTCACTGAAACGAACCCGAATCAGAATCTCGTCGCCAGCTTGATAACCGCCATCGGCAGTATCAGCGGTCACGCTGACTACAGAAGAGCCATTGGTCATCACATCGACCACCGTGTCGGTAATGGCATCAGTACTGGAGAGATTGTCGACATGATCACTGGTAAAACCCGCTGTGATCGACAATGTGACATCACCGTTAATGGTGCTGAAACCGTTATTATCCAGCACTTGGGTCACACTGTTGTTGAAATCAATGACCAGACTGCTGCTGTTAACCTGCACCGATGCAATATCAGACTGGCTGAAGCTGACCGTTTCAAAACTGTTGTCTGGCTGTCGCAGGGAAAGGGTGATTTTGCTCCAGTCAAAATGGGAAAGATCATCGCCCTGGAGTGTCACGCCCACAGCCTCGCCTGCGCCCAAAATGGAGGCAAAATTACTACCGTTGAGCGTTAACGTCTGATTATCAACCCCGTTCGTTGTGAGATCCGCATCGGTGATCATGACATTCGGTGCAACACCATCAATCACCAGATCCGCCTGACTGACCAGTGAGTCACTGTCCGCAGCCACGGGAACCATCAATACCGCTGCATTTCCTGACACGTCGTTGATTGAACCACCGTTCAGTTGCAGTGCGCTGGCGCTAAAGACATCAAGATCTGCCGACTGATCCCCTGCCTGAACCGTGTACTCGAAGATAAGTTTCTGAGTACCAGAGCCGGATTGGAATGTTGCGGCAGTCACCGTGTTACCGGTTCCCAGCAATAGCACCGGCTGGCCGGTCACATCAACAGGCTCGTCAAACGTCACCTGCAGGCGAATCACACGACCAGTGGCGTATTCACCATTGGCCGTCAGACTGGTTATGCTTGAAACGCTGGGTGCCACACCATCGGGAGGCAGCGCAAAAATCTCCACCCCTTCGGTATTGGCATCACTCATGGTATTGCCGGCAGCATCCTGGAAAAAACCATCACTGGTGATACGAATCAGATCCTGCCCTTCGGCATTACCGTAGCCTGCCGTGGCCCGCATAGTGGCCAATTTACTGCTGGACAGTTTGATATATAGCTGCCGATCATCAATAACCAGTGCCGAGCTGATATCAGACGCTGTGAAGCTGATATCGGTATTACTTCCGCTGTCGTTTACGATACGCCATGACAGTTTGGACCAGTCGAGTCGTGCGGTCAGATCGGTGTCGGAAGACTCGCCTGGTGAAAACAGTGAGTTGAACCCTCCACCATTAAGCACCAGTACTCCCGCCTCACTGATGATATTGTTATCGGTCAGGGCGGCTGTGGGTGACACGCTATCAATACGAATATCGTTCTGTTGCGCCAGCGCTCCAGCAGCATCCAGATCAGGCAGCACCAGATTGGCATTGGTTCCCCGCAGATCCGCAATCAGGCCGCCATTCAGACTCAGCGCCATAGTAGATAATACATTCAGATCCGCGGACTCATCCGGATTGCTGATCGTGTATGTAAACGACAGAGTATCGGTTCCTGAACCGCTGCTGTAGGTGGCTAAACGATCCAGTGTACCGGTTTCCAGTGTCAGGGTGGGTTGGCCAACAACATCAACCCGCTCAGAAAACTGCACTTTTATGGTCAGGGTACTGCCAACCTGGTACCACTGACTGGTGTCATCACTGAAAATGCGAACAACTTCTGCCTCAGCACTATTGGTGGTGTTGGTGACGGCAAAGTTGGTGATGGTCGCATTATCATTACCGCTGCTGTCCTCAATGCGATCGTTGTTCTGTGTATCACTGACGGCAGGAGAACTGTAGCTGACCGTGACCTGCTGACCATCGGTCACCGGTTCGGACAGGGTCAGAGTGATCTGCGTACCCTTAATGACGACGGCGGTGACACTTTTGCTCTCACCCTCTGCATCAACAGCAAAGAGTGCCGGATTGATCGTTGCGTTACTGTTAAGTTCTTCAGACAGGGTCAATGTCAGGCTGCTGCCGTTGACTATGGCGCTTTCAAGATTCGGGGAAAGGCTATCGGTCACGTTGGTCACGCTGAGATTGTTAATCCCTTCACCATCCAGACCACGCCGGTCTTCTATTCTGTCCCCGTTGATATTATCGTCAGACATCGCCGGCATATAGCTCAGGGTAACGGCTTCACCGTCTGTCACCGGGCTGACCAGCTGCAGAGTCACCTGATTACCGCTGACGGACGCGCTGACAATGGTGCGGGCCATGCCACCCACGTTAGCGCTGAGAGCACTGGCAGGATTGGCCCCCTCACTCAACGCTTCGGAATAGGTCAAAGTCAGGGTATCGCCATCAATTACTGCACCGTTCAGAGTCGGCGTTGTAGTATCGGTATTGTTTTCCACCAGTGCACTGGAGAAGTTGCCACTGGTATTGCCCTGGTCATCCTGAATAGCCGCACCACCGTTAGCCGTTGCATTGGCGGCGTCGTACGAAATTCGCACAATGTCGGCATCATCCACGGCACTGTCGAGGGTCAGGGTTATCTGGCTGTCGGTGATAGTGACGTTGGTCACGTTACGACTGCCTCCCCCGAACAAAGAGACAGTGAAGGCGCTGGTATCAGGAGCAGTGCCTGCGTCAAGGTTTTCGTTGTAGTCGATGGTTAGCTGATCGCCATCGACTTCCAGATTCTGACGAACAGGCGCCACACCATCCGTAGTCACGGTGGCGGTGAAGTTGGAAACAGCTGCAAATGGATTAATACCACCCTGCTCCTGGACCGGATTCTCTCCCGGCGTATAGCTGACCTGAACGTCAGCACCAAAACTGACGTCACTGTCCAGACTCAGACGAATTTGGGTGCTGTTGAGATAAGAGACATTGAGGACATTAACAGAATTACTATCTACCGCCACAGCAAAGTCTGCCAAAGCAGGGATACTGTTGATATCCATATCCTCACTGAAGGTGAGCACCAGGTTTCTGGTGTTTGCAGCCATTTCAGCCGTTGTCAGCGTTGGCGCTACTGCAGAAAACGCCAGGTTTTGTTCGATCGTGGTCTCACTGCCGTTGAAAGTTTGAATCGCGCTGAGGGTTAACGTACCTTCATTCAGGGCAGACACATCCAGCTCATTTCCTGAAAGACTCCACAGGCTATCACTCCCGACAGTTACTACCTGCGCTGAAACGGTATTGTTCTGATCGGTAATAGAGACCAGAATCTGAGCCCCTACTGCGCCGATCCCCGATGCCAATACACCCGTTTGCTCATTCATCTGAATGATATTGTCGTCCATCACAACATCCAGAGTGAACGTCCTCACAATATTGAGGGTGATGTCCTGAAAGGTTGAACCACCCTGGTTGTCAGTCGCAACCAGCCTGACGACCAGTTTATCAGCATCCTCACCGCCCGGTGTTCCGCTGAACGCTCGCGTGGCAGGATCAAAATTCAGCCAGGACGGCAAGGCTGAACCGTCGGCCTGTGTAGCACTGAGTGTGAGAACATCATCAACGTCAACATCTATAAAGGCATCTGCAGGAACGACCAGATTGAAAGCTTCATCCTCGCTGACCACGATCTCTCTGGGATCCACAGCAATATCAAGGCTTTTTAGCACCAGTACATCATCACTTGCTCGAGTATTTGAACCCGATGCACCAAAACTTAAAGTGAAATCATCAAAGGCAGCGTCTCTCCCATCGACACCCGGAGCAGGTGGGCTTTGCGAAACATCATCAACCGTTACAGCATCCAGAATCAACTGCCCACTGTCGTTGAAATGCCCTTTAATCACCAGCGTATGGAATTCCTTATCATCAGGGATCAGCTCTGTAAAACTAAAAGCGTTATTGGTTGGCGCTGAGGAGGGTTCCCCCAAAACAATGGACATACGACCGCTTTCCATTACCTCCAGAGTGATAGTAAAACCTCCAGCTTTGAATGCATCCAACTCGTTGGCAGTGAAGTTGTAGTACATCTGAGGCAAATTAAAGCTGCCACCTTCGTTGTAGTCCTGAATCATCAGGCCCTGAATGTTACGGGCATCATTGGAAACGTAGGCAATATTAGAAACCTGCCTGGCAGTGGTAAGATCGCTCAGGGAACTCTGGATCACTGTCGCCGACAGTGGTTCTGTTTCCCAAAAATTCCATCCAGCGCTCTCCAGTTCGCTTGTGCTCAGTCCCTCAGTGGCATTGAATCCAATCAGAGTACCTACGGGTAGATTGTCTGCCTTAATCACCTCCTCAACTGTAGGCAGTTCATTACTGCCTGTGATCTGGACTGACAGGCTTTGGGTCATGCCATTATCAAGATTGACGGTAATGGCTTCTGTCTCAATGTCATCTTGATCAAGAGTCTGGACAAGAGACTGATCGAGGATGTACGTCCATGCACCACTGCTTTGCAACTCTATATATCCAAAGTTACCGTCATAGGTGCCAGCCACGAACGCTGGATTATCGCTGGCATCGGCATCGGTAACTGTCATCGTCCCAGTAGCTGATATTTCATCTCCCAGATTTGCTTCGGTGATCGATCCAGAGAAGGTGCCGGTTACCACTGGCGCGTCATCGGTGCCGGTAATGGTCAGGACAATATTCTGGGTAGTGCTATCGGTAGCGGTCAGGGT
>CAMRBW010000086.1 GCA_947040555.1 uncultured Oceanospirillales bacterium
TTGTGTGGCTGTGGTTTGTGTGGCAGTGTCGTCTGGTTGCGAACCTTGCGGGCAGATGGTGCAGATCAGACCGGCTGCTTTGAGTTTATCCTGGTAAATCTCTGCGGTGATCTCATCAACATTGTTTTTGAGAACGATGGCAGCACCTGAAAATAACTTTTCCAACTGTTGAGGGCTTGCCCGGAACAGTTTGGTGGCATTGTCACGCGCTTTTTGTGGATCGGCTCCAGGTACAATTTGCCCGGAAAATACCAGATCAAAAGAGGGGCTGGAGCGTTCTGTTTTGGAACTGTCTGCCATGATACAAAAACCTGTATGATATTTTGTTTATGGTCTTTGTATCATATAACAACTCTGCGAGGCAGGGGACAGTAATCAAAGGAGATGGCCTGCAGTGCAGGCCGGGCGCTTATAGCCTAAACATCTGAACGCATCAGCAGGTAGAGCTCGATCAGAACTTCTGGTAGTTGTACGGCCATATCTTCCAGCAGCTCCACGTTAGCGGACATATCCGCAAACTCTTCTTCCTCGGAAAATACGCCGGAAAGTACGGCGATCGGCAGCATCAGCTCCGCGACAGCCTGCTCATTGGCGGAGAGCCAGGTCTCCTCCTGTGCCATGTGTGCCTCCAGAAAACCGGCGCACCAATCTGCCAGTTCGGAATCGAGCAGCTCTTCGCTCTCATCGATGGAGACGGGAATCTCAAAGCTGTCACTTTCATCATTATTGAGCTGGCTGTCGATCAGGGAGAGTACGCCCCGAATATGCTGGGTCAGCTCCTCTTCGCTGAGACCGGTCAGTTCAGGATTTGGGAACATTGTTCTGCAAATCTCTTCCGGAGAGTCGGATTTTGGACTGATAATCTGAGCTGTCAGATAACCATGCCCCATAACGGCGTCAAAGCTCTCTTCATCTTTGTCAGCCATGCTGTCCAGCGCCTGAAACAGAGGACCATCAAGCAGCAGTTCAGAATCAATCATAAGCGTGTCCCGCGAAATATATTTGATGAAATTTGTGACAAGTCTGACCTGAGTTGTGCAAATATGGAAGCACAGGCGCGTATACTGCGGTTTTTCCTGATGCTAGACGTTGTCTTCGGGATGGTTTTGGATGTTTATGTTAAAGCGAGCACAAGACATTCTTGCCAGTGTTTTCGGATATCCAGAGTTCCGGGGCCAGCAGGAACAGATCATAAATCACCTTGTACAGGGGGGTGATGCGCTGGTTTTGATGCCTACCGGTGGCGGGAAAAGTCTCTGTTATCAGATACCCTCTCTTATCCGATCAGGGACGACTATTGTGGTATCGCCCCTGATCGCTCTGATGCAGGATCAGGTCAATGCCCTGCGTCTGCTTGATGTCCGGGCGGTGGCCCTGCATTCCGGCCTGAGCTTTGAGCAGCAGATGACTATCCAGAGTGGTTTGATCCGTGGTGAGTACGATCTGCTGTATATATCACCAGAGCGACTACTCACTTATCGCATGCTGGATCTGCTTGATGGTATGACCCTCGCTCTGTTCGCCATCGATGAGGCACACTGCGTCTCCCAGTGGGGCCATGATTTTCGACCGGAGTATCTGCAACTCTCCACACTCCATCAGCGCTATCCCCATGTGCCCCGTATTGCACTGACGGCAACGGCGGATCAACGCACCCGCACGGAAATTGCCGAACGGCTGGAGCTTGGTAATGCGCGCTGGTTTGTCAGCAGCTTTGATCGTCCCAATATTTTCTACCGCCTGACCCAGAAGCGGGAGGCGCGTAAGCAGCTATTGGACTTTATTCTCAAGGATCATGCCGGGCAGTCGGGGATTGTCTACTGCCTCTCCCGGCGCAAGGTCGATGAGCTGGCGGAGTGGTTGCGGCGTCATGGTGTGCAGGCGCTGCCCTACCATGCGGGGCTGGAGCCGGAAGTTCGCCATCGCCACCAGGAGCAGTTCCAGACCACCGACAATATGGTGATGGTGGCGACCATCGCCTTCGGCATGGGGGTGGATAAACCCGATGTCCGTTTTGTCGCCCATATGGATATGCCGCGCAGTATCGAAGCCTATTATCAGGAGACGGGTCGTGCCGGGCGTGATGGGCTGCCCGCCACCGCCTGGCTGGTTTATGGTCTTCAGGATGTGATTATCCTTGGGCAGATGCTGGCTCAGTCCAGCATGGATCCACAGATGCAACATCTGGAACGCCAACGTCTGACCGCCATGCTGGGGTTTTGTGAAATGTCCGGCTGTCGGCGGCAGGCGCTGCTCAATTATTTTGGCGAGCAGCGGGAAGAGAAGTGTGGCAATTGCGATCTCTGCGTCGAACCGGTGGCCACATGGGATGCCACGGAAGCGGCCCGCATGGCGCTCTCCAATGTCTATCGCACCGGGCAGCGCTACGGTGTCACCCATCTGGTGGATGTATTGCTGGGCAGACCGAACAAAAGAGTCACCGAGCTAGGGCATCAACAGCTTTCGACCTTCGGCGTGGGCAAGGGGCTGAGCCAACCGATTTGGCGCTCCGTTTACCGGCAGCTGGTAGCCAGAGGCTATGTCACGGTCGCCTCTGAAACTTATGGTAGTCTGCTGTTGACGGAGAAGAGCAAACCGTTGCTGCGGGGCGAGGAGCAGCTGGAGTTAAGACGCGACCGCTATGATGTGCATGAGCTCAAAGCCTCGCTCCCGGAGCAGCATTTCGATGGTGACGAGGCCAAATTGTGGGAGGCGCTGCGCGCCTTGCGTATGACGCTGGCGCGGGAGCGGCAGGTGCCGCCCTTTCAGGTATTCAGCGATGCGACCCTGCGGAGCATGATGGCGAGTCGGCCTTCTACCCCTGAAGAGCTGCTGCAGGTTTCCGGTGTTGGTCAGTTCAAGCTGGAACAGTATGGGAAAGCCTTTCTGGAGGTTCTTGCTGTTCATGTCAGGGTAAGTGTTTGAGGCGGTATCGGTAACGGGATATAGGCTGGTCTAACCTTGTTCTGACATACCTATAAAAAATAGTTATAAGGGGAAGGCATGAAACCGGTGGATTTTTCCGTACTCAATGAATTCAAGGAACTGATGGGTGATGAGGGAGAGCAGGAGGTTCGAGAGCTGGTTGAACTCTACCTTTCCGATGGTGCCCTCCTGCTAGAGAATATACAGACCGCTCTGGCCTCTGGAGATGCAGATACCCTCCACCGTGCGGCCCATAGTTTTAAATCCAGCTGTGGAAACATAGGCGCCACAGAGCTTCAGGCAACGTGCCAGATACTGGAACAGAGAGCTGCAGTCAACGGATGTGATGATGACTGCCGCGCTCTTGCTACTCAGGCAGAATCAGCGTTCGCTGATGTAAAAGTGGCTCTGTCCAATTATCTGCAGTTGAACTCCGGCGATATTTGAATTTCCTGGGGTTTCCAGGGAATTTTGTTTCCGATACCCTCAGATAACGGGTCTCTTCATAGAGAAAGTGAAGCCTGCCGCCACACTCTCCGCAGAAATAGATGACACCCCGCTGCTCCCGATTGTATCGGGTGGCAGACAGAGGGGTCTCTTTTCCCCGACATCGACAGCTATAAATAAACCGGTAACGTCCGCTTTGCCGTAGGTCATAGCTGTGATGGCTGTCGGGTTTGACCCGAAATACCTGTTCCATCACCACTCGCCACTCGCTACCGTGGGCGGCGATATGCTGTCCGTAGACTCTTGGGGCGATAAGATGGGCAATCTCATGGGCCACAATGTTACGAATAAAATGCCGGTGATTGTAATGACAGAAATCCATATTGAAACGGAGCAGGTTCTCTTCATAAATGGCCTGCCCGGCATCAGCTCCGGTCAGGTCAATCAGTATTCTCGGAGGCGCGAATGGCATACCGTAATAGCTGGCGGCAGCACACAGCAGTCCTTGAATACGTTTTGTAATGTCTTGATAAACCATGGCTTTTTTTTGCTCTGTTAGCCGTTTTTTGTATCGTCTTTTTAATCGAGTATCGAGAAGGATTTTTATTATTGATAGTGGGATTCTAGACGGGGTTTTTACGGCTGCCAGCTTGGTAACAAAATAGGGCTTCTTTTATTGAGGGAAGCCCAGCGGTATTAACAGAAAAGAGTGCATAAGATCAGTGCAACAGGCCGCTGGAGTCGGGAAGACTAAAGGTAGATCGGTCCTGCCCCCAGATTCCAGAGTGTAACGGATATCGCCATGGTGGCAACCAATACGACAAGAGCCACGCAGAGCACGGAGCTGGCAAATATCACCCCCCGTTCGAAAGGGATGTTCATAAAGACCGGAATCCCTGTGTAGAGCAGGTAGGCGGACCAGCCGATCATAATGATCCCCACGATCATGGCCAGCCACAGGGAGGGCGACAGTGCGGCAAGCCCACCCACCAACAGCGGTGTGGCGGTGTAGGCGGTAAAGGTGAGGCACTGGGCGAAGCTGGGGCTGACGTCGAAGGTACGCGCCATCCAGTGAACGAATCCGGAGGTGGCGAGGATCGCGGCAAGGGTCGCAAAGTAGGACAGTACGGCGATAATGGCTGCACTTGTGTGGGTCAGGTAAACCGTCTCGGGGCTACCGGGCAGCTGCCAGCCGGTCAGGGTTGTGCCCAGATAGCCACAGACTGCCGGTATCGCTGTGATAAACAGTAGGTAGGTCAGGATAAAGTTAAGAATGGAAGGTTGTTCTGTGCAGCTTTCTTCCCGGATGGTGTGCCATTCGCGGGTGGGGTGTGCCAGCAACCCCAAGGCGTGAGTCATGCTCATTGTGCTTCTCCTTGTTGTGCCCTGTTGTTTCTTATCGTTTCTTATCGTTTCTTATTGTATTTCTCCCTGCTAATCAGTACAGACAGCAATTGCGAGCGGGTGTTTTTTTATTAGATTATTACTGGTTCGACTGCTTCCAGCAGTCTCTATCCAGTAAAACAGTATGCCAGGCCATTGGCAAACGTTTGCTGAATATCTCCAGGATACTGAGGAATACCTTTTGAGACCGTTAGCATCTGTACTGCTTTCCGTTATTTTCATGACTGGTTTTGTGGCTCCTGCCTCAGCCAATGCTCCGAAGCAGGCTTGGGAGCGGGCGGGAGTGCCGGATTTCAAATCCTTCAAGGATGTGCGTGCCAGGAAGCACGCATTTTTCAGCTACCTTTTGCCACGGGTGACCGCTGAAAACAATCGTATCCTCAAACAGCGCGAACATTTGCTCAGCCTGAGCAAGAAGAAAACGCTGACAACCAAAGATAAGGTGTGGCTGAAAGACCTTGGCAAACAGTACCGCTTGACGGAAATAACCGGTGCGAGCTGGTTAAGAGAGATGCTTGAGCGGGTTGATGTGATGCCACCCTCTCTGGCGCTGGCTCAGGCGGCTTACGAAAGCGGCTGGGGAACATCGCGCTTTGCCCGCCTGGGTCACAACTATTTCGGCCAGATGTGCTTCGCCAGGGGCTGTGGCTTTGTTCCCAAAAAACGTAATGCCGGTGCCACCCGTGAGCTGGCAAAGTTTGCCAATGTGGGGGAAGCGGTCAACTCTTATATCCGTAACCTCAACTCCCATCCCACCTACGAACCCCTGCGTGAGCTGCGGGCCAGGGCGCGCAAGAGTGGTCAGGAGATCTCCGGCTCCAAACTTGCCAACGGTTTGATCAAATATTCCACCCGTGGTCAGGCGTACATCGAGGAGGTTCAGGGTATGATTCGGGTGAACAAGCTGGCTCCGTTTGATGCCAGACCCACCACCGCGACCATTATCTAGTCGTCGTCGGTTTTACCAGAATTAAAGACCCGGATGTGTAAGCTGAATGTTACTGGTATTCAGCTTGCACACACACAGAGACAACTATTCTGCAATACAACTCTTTTTAATAGATCACTTCAAAGCAAAAAAACAAACAAAATAATTGATTTTTGCGCATGATGGAACTAATTCTCTTTGTTCCTGTCTATTAGTACCGTTGACATGATGTAGGGTGGATAAATGATGAGTTCTGTATTTTTACTTAAATACCTCCGTATTTGTTTTTGTTCGACCAGTCTTATTTTAGGGTTGATGTCGGGAGCTGGCACTACTGCTAATGATGATGTGGATCAGGGAAATGTTGTTGTGACCCATGAGATAGCTGCCGATGCCGTACTGTGTTACACCGGTCAAAACATGAAAACTGTTTTGCAAATGCGTAATGAGATGAATCGGTTAGGGGACTCCCTAAGTGGTTTTGATGAAAACATGCTGATAGTTCATTCGTCAGATGAAACGTGGATCAAGAAAACTGGCGATGAATTTAATATGCCTAAAATGGTTAATGATCCGGTACCCGGTAACAACAAAGGTTTTTGTTTTAGTTACAAGGGTGATACAGGGGCGGATTTGTATAAAAAAATTAAGAAGCTTGGTTGGTTATCCTCTCGCAACGATTCGGTCTATATTAATGATGGCGGCATCTACCTGTACCACAAAAATACAGGCAAGATGATTATCAGCCACCCGGATGGTTATCAGGAGGCGGCCAGACTGTTAGTCAGAGTGGCTCCTGATAATATCAAAGAAATTTATCTTACGAAGAATGATGACCAAGCAAGACAAATTGATTCTGCTGATATTGAGCGTTACGCAGATACAGGTGAAGACAATTTGCTGCAGATAGTTGACCTTGAAAATGAAGCGTATAATTATATAACGAAAGTGCTTGAGGTATTGACTGATTATTGTCGGGGGGCAGAGAATAAACTGAATGGCTATTACCAGATGCTACATTCACCACGCTATCCTGAAATTGTACAGGTGTCAACGATTATGTTGGCTACTGCTGCTGTGGCATATATGACTAACTTACTTAAGTTGCGTGATGCACTTGCTCTCGGTATTGCGCTAGGTGTTGTGCCGCAAATAGCTGCTCCTTATCTGCTACCTGATGAAGTTCTGAAAAAAACTAATACGCTCAATAATATTGTTCTTGTCACCCAGTCTCTGACCGGGAAGGCTATGTCAGCTGCCGGAGGAGGACTTCATTATACCGGCAAGCTGTTTTCCTATGCGGGGCAGGCTTTTTCCGATAACGCACAATCGGTAGATAACAGCAACGGTTGGCCTATTGTGCCTGCGGCTGTGCTTGCGGTAACACTACCTATAACCTATAAAATATTAAACTTGATGACGTTTGGTTATCTCGGTAGTAGCATCCAGATGGTATCTATGGGCTTATTGTACGGTTTTGGCATCGGCGGTGGTTTTATGGGCGCTTTTTATCTGTTAATGGAAATGGACATGTTACCCTCGGGTTATGAACTATTCCGTAAGGTTAAAAATGCTTTATATTGATGCCATCCATAATACTGGATGGTGAAGTTAAAAAAAAGCCGACTCAGTTATCGAACAGAGCCGGCTTTTTTAATGGTCACTGGAAAGGTTACATATTCGGATCAAAGTTCACAACATTGATAATGTCACCGCTCTCCTGAATGGCAGGCGCTTCCCGCTCCGGGATATTGCCAGAGAAGATCGATTGATTGTCATCAAACTCGTAAGGGGCGCGTTCCCCGCTACGGTCAATAGTCAGGTCAGTGAAGTTGAACAGATGGGTGTCGCCCATCTGGGAGGGGGCAATGTTCTGCATAGCCGTAAAGATGGACTCGATACGGCTTGGATGCCGGCGCTCCCACTCCGAAAGCATCGCCTTGATATTCTGACGCTGTAGATTTTCCTGAGAACCACACAGGTTGCAGGGGATAATCGGGAATTCCATGATCTCGGCAAATTTGGCGATCTCTTTCTCCCTGCAGAAGGCCAGTGGCCGAATGACCACGTTGCGGCCATCATCCGAGCGCAGTTTGGGCGGCATGCTGGACAAGCGGGAACCGTAGAACATGTTGAGGAACAGTGTCTCCACGATATCATCCTTGTGGTGACCGAGGGCAATCTTGGTGGCACCGATATCTTCCGCAAAGGCGTACAGTGTGCCACGACGCAGGCGTGAGCAGAGACCACAGGTGGTTTTTCCTTCCGGCACCTTGGATTTCACGACGGAGTAGGTATCCCGGTTGATAATATGGAAAGGTACGCCAAGGCTCTCCAGATACTCCGGCAGTATATGGTCAGGGAAGCCTGGCTGCTTCTGATCCAGATTCACAGCAACCAGTTCAAAATTGATCGGAGCGCTTTTCTGCAGGCTCATGAGGATGTGCAGCATGACGTAGCTGTCTTTGCCGCCGGACAGGCAGACCATGATCTTGTCACCTTCCTCGATCATGTTATAGGCTTCAATCGCCTGGCCTGTATGGCGGCGGAGTTTCTTTTGAAGCTTGTTGAAGTTGGTTTTCTCAGCCCCTGTAAATTCGGATACACTCATCGGTTTTGTTGCTGCTGACGGTTAAAAACAGTCAATTATACCGGTTGCAGCTCCCACGACCAGTTGTGTGTTGTGCGCAGGGTTAGCTGTTTAACCAATTTCGCAAACCATAGAACAGGTAGAAGCACAGAGCTATCGGTATCAGGAAGATCAGATCTATCAATGGCCACTCTCCCGGTTTCAAGACCGATCGTTTCGGGGATTCAGGGTCGTAGTATACCGTCACAGGGGTATTTTTCGGGAAGGCATCACGCAGGGCCTCGGCATCACTGTGATTACCGTTGTGAACCTTGTTATAGCCAAAACGTATCCAGTGATTACGATAAATTTGGTCGCCAACACCGTATTGATAGGTGATCTTTGGGTAGGGGAAACCCGCCCGAAAGCCAGTCTCTACAATCTCTTCAACATGAATCACTTGGCCAGCGGCTTTGGGCCATGTCTGGCTTGTGAACGCATAGTAAGGCTCGACAATGAGAAATCGATTGATGAGTACGATGCCCGCGATGAAGAATATCCATGCCAGAATATTGAGTTTTAATTGATTTTTGGTTTCGATGTGGTCGTCTTCTGAGGTCATAATAAGATCTCACTTTCCGTGAATGTTTTAAATGTGCTCACCTCGTTTAAGTATCGACCACTTTGTATAGTCATAAATATTAATGGTTCGGGTGGGATTAACCCTGAATAAGGAACGATGATTATGGGAGTGTTGCCATCAGGGCGTGCTTGTAGCCAGCGTCTCGGTGATAGTCAGTCTGCTATGGATCAGCTCGATGCAGGTGATGCCAACACAGATATGGCAAGGGAAGCGAACAGCAATCTCTTGGGTTCGGGGTGAGGGGGGAGGTCATCGGTAGCAGATTTTATTTCCTGATAGAATTCGTTATGTTGCACTATAGTATGTAACACGAATGTTTAGTCTGAATGCTTAGTACGCCTTTCCCTGCGACACATCAATGTTGTTTTGCGAGGGGGAAACTTTCTTTGATTTATATCAGCAGAGAGGGGATGTTCGAGCTTTAAAATGAAACGGTCTGTCAGGAAAGTGGTTGGCGTAGAGAAGCCGTCTCTGGCCCTGCTTGGATGAATTGGACAAAAGAATAAGAATAATTGGATAGTCAGGCTGAAACCATGAGTGCCGTCCAGGGCACGATGCTATTCAGGAAAATGCAGAGGGATATTTATGAACGGGGAGTATGCTCGTTTGCGTGAGGTTTTGCAGAATCGGCGAACCGAATTGCAGGCACGTCTTGATAACATCAAGAAGGATGTTACCCAAAAGGCCAATGCAGACTGGTCCGAGCAGGCTCAGGAGCGCGAAAATGATGAAGTCATGGACGCTCTCGGTAACGAGACGGTCAATGAGCTTCAGCAGATTTACAAGGCTTTGGAGCGAATGGATGATGATGAATACGGTATCTGCACGGGGTGTGGTGGAGAGGTTCCACTTGCTCGTCTGCAGGTTATGCCTTACGCCGGTCTTTGTGTGAACTGCGCAGAGGCTCAAGGGCAGTAAGGTTGCCCGTGGTCAGGAGCGACTCTCTTCGCTTTCCAGTATCAGATCGTTGTAATGGCTAACAAAGTCGTTAACTGTGCCTTGAGGGCTACCGTGGAAGTTCTTACGCCACCAGTGTCCGAGGCGATTTGGGTCGTTGCTGGCCTCCGGAGGGAGTATCTTGCCGGTTCTCAGATAGACCATCATAGCGACAGCCGTCGCATAAGAAAGGTTGGTGGCCAATTCGGCATGGGGATGGTGCAAAAATTCATGCTGGCTAGCCAGTCCGCGCACTTTACTGGCCAGATTCGGTTGTCGTGCCAAAAATTTATCCCAGACATTACGATGCATTCTTGGCGTGATCTGATAAATACCCAAAGCACGATGTTGTTCCCTTTGCAGGTGTTCGCCCAGACCGGACTCTTGAGCAGCGGTGCCGAGTAAAAGATTTTCTGCACCAGGTGACCAAAGCTTGAGATGCTTGAGAGTGGGACGGATGACAAGATGTCGGAGTTCCCTTGCACAGATGCCCATAATGTATTCTCTTGCCTGCGGTTGCTTTTGTTCTTTGATTACATCGGCATTGCAGGATTTTGATTTAAAATGCGTAAACAGTGATGAAAACAGCCCGCTACTGCAGGCTGCCAGGGAGGGTTAATCAGAAAGGTTAATAAGTAGTCAGGGCAAAGTAGGAGATTCCGTTTGCCTGAAGTTTTGCGGAGCCCCCCAAAATAGGAAGATCAATGATGGCTGCTGCTTCCACAACGTGGCCGCCGAGCCTGTTGACCAGGTTATTGGCTGCCAGAAGAGTACCGCCGGTAGCAATAAGATCATCAATCAGAACAACATGGCTGTCCTCTGTAAGTGCATCGGTATGAACCTCCAGGGCCGCCTTGCCGTACTCAAGCGTGTACTCTTCACGGATGGTGGCGGCAGGGAGTTTGCCCGGTTTGCGGAAAATCACCAGTGGCAGGCCAAGCGCGTCAGCCAGAGGTGCGCCCAGCAGGAAACCTCGCGCATCAAGAGCACCGATATGAGTAATATTGCTGTTCCTGTAGCGTTCTGCGAAGGTTCCATGGACCATACGCATGCCCTGCGGATCTTTCAGCAGTGTGGTGATGTCGCGAAATGTGACACCAGGTTCTGGCCAGTCTGGTATGGCCCGGATAAGGCTGCGAAGACGTTCTTCACTAAATGTGAAGTGGTCTGTTATAGGGTGGTCTGTCATCTGTTTACTGAATATTGACGGCTTCAGAATGATCAGCAAGTTTACCACCTGCGAGCTGGCATAGCTTCATAGCGTTGGTAATCTCTATTTCCTTACCATTTGCATGGATCAGGTTGGCCTTCTGAAACCGGGTGAAAACACGGCTGACCGTTTCAACCGCCAGCCCCAGATAGTTGCCCATCTCGTTACGGGACATCGCCAGTCGGAAAGACTGGGACGAGAACCCACGGCGGTGGAAGCGACTGGCCAGATTTATAAGAAACGTGGCAATACGTTCATCTGCGTTTTTCTTGGAAAGCAGCAGTTTCATCTGCTGATCCTCACGAATCTTCTTGCTCATAATACGCATAAGCTGACGGCGCAGAGACGGATGACGATCTGAGAGCTTTTCGAGCTTGTCGAACGGAATTTCACAAACCATAGTCGTTTCAATCGCCTGTGCTGAAACCGGATAACTATCGGTATCCAGACCACTGAGGCCAACCAGCTCGCTGGGTAGGTAAAAGCCTGTAATTTGTTCCTCCCCTTCATTGGTGGATGTATATGTTTTTAGCGCGCCGGAGCGTACAGCGAAAACGCTGTGAAACGCATCACCTTCCAGGAACAGATGTTCGCCTTTTTTCAAAGGTCGCCCACGCTTGATAATTTCATCGAGTTCATCGATGTCTTCTATTTTTAATGCGAGTGGCAGACACAAAGGACTCAGGCTACAGTCCCGGCAGGCAACCTGGCTGGCATGCCTTACATTTAGTTTGGACGCCATAGAGTGCCCCTAAGAACCAGTTATGCTGATGTAGAGAGTTTCGCTATTGTAGGGGAAGAGGGTGGCAACTTTAACCCTGTGAGAGATACTTATTTTAAAATAATTTCAAGGGTGGCATGGGGTAAATACTTAGCCACTCGCCTTCATCCCGGTATTCCTACGGCCACTGGACTCTAAAGCGAAGAATGTTCGATTACGATTGTCTGAGTACCTGGCAGTCTGTCGGACTCAGCCGGCCGTAGCGATAAAAAGACCGTTTGAGGCAGTTTTTATGATGATTCGAGGCGAATAGTAGTTCTATTTAACGAGGACCAGTATAAAAAATAGCCAAATACGGCTTTTTCGCAGTAAGTCAGTGGTCAGTCCGACAGACTCCTTAGTGTTTTTCTCTGCCTTGATCAAACAACTCATGTTTTGGCATTGGTGTTAGTATTTCTAACAGTTTTCCCTCTTGTTCAGAACTTTCTTGGGAACAGTCAATCAGTAGCGATAGCACATCATCAATGGTCGTGTTGTTGTGGCATGATACTGAATTCAGATGTTATCTGGGTATTTATTTTCTATAAAAATGCAAAAATATTAATTTTGGATGTTATAAGGAGCGGAGAAATGATTAGAAAAATTATGCCCAGTCAAGATGCTTTATGCAGAATTGCAGGGGGTAAAAGTATAAAGGTGGGGGGAGGCGCTGACCGGCGTCGATGCATCCACAGAAGGCGACATTATCTCAACTAATACTCATAGCGAAATTAATTATCAGACAACAAAAAAATGGGAATGCCATACTAGAACCCGATCCGGCGAAACCGTATTGCACAGATATATATGGATGTTTGAAGTGATCTGTTACAGGGTGCTCTGTCAGCTGCATACTGAATATTGACGGCTTCAGAATAATCAGCAAGTTTACCACCTGCAAGCTGGCATGTTCATAGCTTCATAGCTTCATAGCTTCATAGTCGTTTCAATCGCTTGTGCTGAAACCGGATAACTATCGGTATCCAGACCACTGAGGCCAACCAGCTCGCTGGGTAGGTAAAAGCCTGTAATTTGTTCCTCCCCTTCATTGGTGGATGTATATGTTTTTAGCGCGCCGGAGCGTACAGCGAAAACGCTGTGAAACGCATCACCTTCCAGGAACAGATGTTCGCCTTTTTTCAAAGGTCGCCCACGCTTGATAATTTCATCGAGTTCATCGATGTCTTCTATTTTTAATGCGAGTGGCAGACACAAAGGACTCAGGCTACAGTCCCGGCAGCCAATCTGGCTGGCATGCCTTACATTTAGTTTGGATGCCATAGAGTGCCCCTAAGAACCCGTTATGTTGATGTAGAGAGTTTCTCTATTGTATGGGAATTAAAATAATTTCAAGGGTGGTATGGGGTAAATGCTTGGCCACTCGCTTTCATCCCGGTATTCCCACTGCCACTGGACTCTAAAGCGAAGAATGTTCGATTACGATTGTCCGATTACGATTGCCCGACAGACTCCTTAGTGTGTTTTTCTCTGCCTTGATCAGACAGCTCATGTTTTGACATTAGTGTCAGTATTTCTAACAATTTTTCCTCTTGTTCAGAACTTTCTTGGGAGCAGTCTGTCAGTAGTGATAGCGCATCACCAACAGTCGGTTTGGAGGCTTTTCACACTCATGAATGTTGTTGTAGCGTGATACTGAATCCAGATGCCATCTGGGTACTTATTTTCTATAAAAACGCAAAAATATTAATTTTAACTGGAGGTTTACTATGAAAGTTCGTCATAACTCTGAGAGTACAGAAACAACAAAACTACAACCAAAATCAAAATCAAAATCAAAATCAGAACCAAAACTGAGAAGTCGTACACTAAAACGCTGTCGTGGAGTGGCAAATAGTGGAATGTGTAAGCTACGTCAGACGGTAAGTGGATTATATAGGGTGGCACGTTTTGCCGCCCCGTGCCTGGCGGGCATCGGGTCGACAAGCCTGTTGGCCACCGGATTGTGTAAGCCGATATTTAACATTTGCATGGCTTTGCATATGTCAGCTGATACTATCCGGGAAGCACAGCAGGCTGCGTTTGGAACGTGCATGCTCAGTGGAGGCCTCGCGGTGGGGTGTTATGCAGCTAATAAATGGTACGGCAATGATGGGGGTGATGAAGATCTGGTGGGAGAGGCGAATGGTGTGGGTGATGAGGCGAATGATGGGGGTGATGAAGATCTGGTGGGAGAGGCGAATG
>CAMRBW010000087.1 GCA_947040555.1 uncultured Oceanospirillales bacterium
CCGAGCTTTCTGAGCTTCCCGAGCTTTCTGAGCTTTCTGAGCTTTCTGAGCTTTCTGAGCTTTCTGAGCTTTCCGAGCTTTCCGAGAGTTCCGAGAGTGCTACTGTCGCTGACAGCTCTGCGGCTCAAGAAGAGCAGAAACCGCTTGAAATCGATCTGACGGATCTTGACGCTACTCTGGAACTGGATGGTGATACCATCGAGCATGTTCTGGCTGAGGTTGCCGAGGATTCTGGTGAAGTTGAGCTCTCTCTGGAAGAGCTGGATGCTGAGATGATGGATTTCAATCTTGATATCGATGCGGATAGCAACACTGCGGTCTCAGGCTTTGGAAATGATCAGTTTGAGAGTGATTTTGAGCCGGTTTCTGGTGGCGACATGAGTTCTGATTCAGACGATGATGCCGCCTCTGGCATGCTTGATCTCGCCCGCACTTATGCAGAGATGGGTGATAACGAGGGAGCCCGTGAAATTCTCGAAGAAATTGCTCAAAGTGGCAGTGACTCCGAGAAGGCAGAGGCGCAAAAGCTTCTTGGTCAGCTGAAAGGCTGACGGCTCTTTATAGAGCTGACGGCTCTTTATAGAGCTGACGGCTCTTTATAGAGCTAACGGCTCTTTATAGAGCTAACGGCTCTTTATAGAGCTAACGGCTCTGCTCCATTTGCAAGCAAAAAAGGCTGGTATATTATACCGGCCTTTTTTATGGCTGAATGATTATGACAGAAACGGTTGTAGAGACCGAGGTCAGCACGGGTTCCCCTGATGCTGAACGCTATCGTTATGCGGCATGTATCGAATATGATGGTTCCGGCTATCATGGCTGGCAAAGCTTGAAGACGGGACTGCCAACAATTCAGGCCGCTGTTGAAGCGGCTATTGGTAAGGTCGCCAATCATCCTGTATCTGTCGTTTGTGCCGGACGTACCGATGCCGGTGTCCATGGCAGTCGGCAGATTATCCACTTTGATACCACCGCTGTTCGTGAGCTGCGTGGCTGGGTTCATGGTACTAATGCCAATCTTCCTGACACTATTGCTATGCGTTGGGTGAAACCGGTGTCGTTTGATTTTCATGCCCGTTTTTCAGCCCAGTCGCGGCGTTATCGTTACATCATATACAACCATAAAATTCGGCCTGCCCATTTAAGTCGTGGCGTGACCTGGAACTATAGGCCACTGGATGTCGATCGTATGCGTGAAGCGAGCCAGTATCTTGTGGGTGAGCACGACTTCACCTCTTACCGTGCGGTACAGTGTCAGGCAAAAAATCCGGTGCGAACCATTGAGCATCTGGAGCTGAGTCGCTATGGTGATCTGATCATAATGGATGTCAAAGCCAACGCCTTTTTGCACCATATGATTCGTAATATTGCCGGTGTATTGATGGCGATCGGTTGTGGAAAACGTGAACCTGCCTGGGCGAAAGAGGTTCTTGAAGCCTGTGATCGCAGAGCGGGAGGGGTGACCGCTCCTCCCTGGGGGCTTTACTTTGTTGATGTCGGTTATCCGGAAGCATTTGATCTTCCCCGTGAACCACTCGGCCCCTCTTTCGTGACGGCGCTACTGGTATGACAGCGCTACTGGTATGACGGTACTGCTGGGTTCATGACCTGTAACCCCCTGAGACCCAGCCTGTGTCACAGGGTGTTACACTTGCTGACGCTCTGGTAATGGTCACACTCGGCAGGAAAACGGATAATAGGCAGGAAAACGGATAATATAACGTCAATAATCTTCGACTGTCTGCATCGGTCTTATCCGGGCAGGCAGCTTCCGGATAACGTGCTATCAAAAAGCACCGAATGAGAGTAATTCATGAGCGGCAGCTGGCTGGATAAACTGGTTCCTTCACTTTCCCGTTCTTCTCGTCAGGGGGGAAAGAGCAGTATTCCTGAAGGGCTATGGAAAATGTGCGTTAAGTGTGATGCGGTACTTTATCGCCCTGAACTTGAGCGCAATCTGGATGTCTGTCCCAAGTGTGAGCACCATATGCGTGTGCCGGCTCGTCAGCGCCTCGAATGGCTGCTGGATGACGGACACGAAGAGATGTTTGCGGAATTGGAGCCGGTGGATCGGCTGAAATTCAGGGACAGTAAAAAATACAAGGATCGCCTGAGTCAGGCTCAGAAAGCGACCGGTGAAAAGGATGCACTCGTGTGTCTGAAGGGTCAGCTCGAGGGTCTGGATGTGGTCACTGTCGCTTTCGAGTTCGCCTTTATGGGTGGCTCTATGGGGACGGTAGTTGGTGAAAAATTTGTCCGGGCGGGGGAGTATTGCCTTGAACACCGTGTCCCTCTGATCTGCTTTTCAGCCAGTGGCGGTGCCCGTATGCAGGAGGCGCTGTTCTCCCTGATGCAGATGGCACGCACCAGTGCGGTGTTGGAGCGAATGAAGCAGGCCGGTATTCCGTTTATCTCGGTGCTGACCGACCCGGTTTACGGTGGTGTTTCTGCCAGTCTGGCCATGCTGGGCGATCTGAATATTGCCGAACCCAGGGCGTTGATTGGTTTCGCAGGGCCACGGGTTATCGAACAGACCGTGCGGGAGAAGCTGCCAGAAGGTTTTCAGCGCAGCGAATTTCTATTGGAACATGGTCAAGTGGATATGATCGTGCATCGAAAGGATATGAAAACGACACTGACTCGTTTTCTCAGACGCATGACCGGACATACGGTTGTTGTTCCGCCGGCACTGAGTGAAGAGCCGGAAATTGCTGGTGAGGAAGATACCGATACAGATGCAGGGTTTCCAGAAGAGTAAGGGCAGGAAGCCTGTGAATCAGCCTTGAAAAAATGTTCTTTTCCCTGTAGTTAAGCGGGTGAATTTACGCAATGCAGCCTCTACAGGGGAAAACGTACAGAGATGAAAGCAACGGCTACCAACCTTCCAGGCACCCTCACGGACTGGCTCTCTTTTCTTGAGACGCGTCGCCCCGAGCACCAAATGGTGCTCGGACTGGAACGGGCCGACCGGGTGGCCCGCACACTGCTTCCTGCTGAGATATTTACCAACCAGCGCCGTATCAAAGTGATTACCGTGGCTGGTACCAATGGTAAAGGCAGCACTGTGGCGACACTCTCTGCGCTGCTGAAGGCGGCCGGTATTCGTGCCGGTGCCTGGACATCGCCTCACCTGCAGCAGTTCAATGAGCGCATCTGCATTGACGGAGAAATGGTTGCGGATCCGTTGATCAGTGATGCTTTTGCCCGTATAGAAACCTTGCGTGGTGATGACTTCCTCAGCTATTTTGAATTTGGTGCTCTGGCGGCGCTGGATATTTTTGTGCGCAATGAAGTCGACGTCATTGTTCTGGAAGTGGGCATCGGTGGCCGTCTGGATGCTGTGAATATTATTGATGCCGATGTCAGCATCGTAACCACCGTTGACCTGGATCATCAGGTATGGCTGGGCGATACCATTGAGGATATTGCCAGAGAGAAGGCGGGAATATTCCGCAGCGGTCGACCGGCTATCTGTGGGGAGCATCATCCCGCAAACAGCCTGACCGATTACATTCGCACCATTAACGCCTGTGAACTGCGCCGGGGTGAAGCCTTTGAACTTGATGCTTCCCGGCAGGCAAGCACCGGTGAAATCAACTTCCGCTGTCGCATGCCCCATCACAGCACTGGCCATCAAAGCACTGGCTATCACAGCACTGGCCATCACAGCATTGGCGAAGATACTGCTCGTCAGTTGACCCATCTGCCTGCACCGCCGTTACCCTTGACCAGTGTCGCCTGTGCGCTGCAGGCTTTTCTGTGGCTCTATCCAGAGACTCCGGATCAAATCGTACGACAAGGGTTGGCTGACTCGCGGCTGTCCGGTCGTTGTCAGATGATGGGGGCGAGCAATGTTTTGGGAGAACCGGTCACCGTATTGCTGGATGTGGCTCATAATCCCCAGGCGGCTCGCTATCTGGCCGAAAAGGTCGCCGGTCTTGAACACCCCGTTGCGGTTATGGGCATACTGAACGACAAAAGTCTGGAAGGGGTCATTGATCCCCTGAGACAGATGTTTGCGCACTGGCATGTGGCAACACTGGACTTTCCTTTGCGAACCCGTTCAGGCAGAGAGCTGGAACAGGCGCTGCAAGCCGTGGGAGAGCCGGTGACATGTCACGAGACCGTAGCCGATGCTCTGGCGGTCGCAGTGGCTAATGCTGCCCCAGCGACCACTGTGGTTGTTTTTGGCTCATTCCACACTGTCGCAGAAGCCATGACGGCACTGCGCTAACAGATAGGGCGTCGCGTTGTTCGACAGAGTGGGGGATCGGTCGCTACAATCCCGGTTCACTCTTACAAATAATGCAATGAGCACAGACTTGAAGGTGACTGAATCATGGAGTCTAAACACAAGACGCGTCTGATTGGAATACTGGTACTGGCTGCAGTAGCGGTTGTCCTCTATCAGCTGATGACAAGCTCCGGGGGAGGGGATGAGGCGTTGAGTCTGAATGTTCCCGAACCGCCATCGGCGTCTGATATTCCCGCCTACATTGATTTGGTCAATGTACCGCTCGAGGTTCCTGTTGAACCGGGACCCGAAACCATCGAGCCGGTTCTGGTGAGCGTTGAGGAGGCACTCTTGCTGGAAACGGAACCTGCTTTTGACTTGACTGAGGAGTCGGAAGCTGTTGCGACAGCTTCAGAGACGATGGGAGAGGCTCCTTCCCTTGACCAGAATGATCTGCCCGTCAGCTGGACACTTCAGTTGGCGGCACTGTCCCGATTTGAGGGGGCGCAGACACTGTTGAACAAATTGCAAAACAATGGTTTTCAAGCTTATGTCAGGGAGGGGTCGGATAGTAACGGTAAGCCCCTGTATCGGGTCTATGTTGGCCCGGACCTGCAAAAGGAAGATCTTCTTGCCGTACGCTCAATTATTGAACGGGACTATCAGTTGAAGGGCGTTGTTAAGCGTTTTCATCCCTAGGCGGCTTTTCAACTGAAGCTTTTCAACTGAAATTTTTCAATAAAAAGGTGTTGCCTTCAGGCAGTCAGGATTTCTGGCTGCCAGTCATCTGACGTCAGCTAACAAATTTGTTAGTGTTCAAGAATAATGGGTAGAACGACCTGCAAATCGACCCTGGCGAGCGCTATAAAAACCTCACTATAACCAGAAAATGTTGTTAAAATCAGGCGCCATAATACTATCTGCTAGTGAGAGCACTATAATGCTGATCTGGGTTGACTGGGTAATAGTCATCATCCTTCTGGTTTCTTCGGTCCTCAGCCTTGGCCGTGGCTTCGTGCGTGAGGCGCTATCGTTGGTGAACTGGGTGACGGCAGCCATTATCGCCATGACCTACAGGGATGATCTGGCCACGGCCTTTACATCTTATATATCCACCCCTTCCCTGCGCCTCATGGCGGCGAGTGCCCTGCTTTTTGTCGTCACCATGATAGTGGGCGGCATGATCATCAAACTGATTACCAAATTGGTAAAATTGGGTGGTCTGGGTAGCACGGATAGGCTGCTGGGCATGATTTTCGGAGCACTTCGGGGTGTTCTGATGATCACTATAATCGTTGGCATTGCCGACTATCTTCCGGTCGATCAGGATCAGTGGTGGAGTGCTTCAGTACTGATTCCCAAGTTTCAGGAGTTTGCGGTCACCCTCAAACAATGGACAGTGGATACTGTGCTTCCCCTGTTTGGGAGTCAGCAGCCGCAATAAACCAGACAAAACCCAGCTTCACCGAGCTGGGTTTTGACCATAAATCACCGGCGTTCACTCTTTTGAGCCCCCGCTTGTGAGATAACAATGGCGGGTACGCAAAGCGTTATCCGCCTTAATATTTTGAGGTATACGGACGCATGTGTGGTATCGTCGGGATCTCTGCAGTTAGTCCGGTCAATCAGATGCTCTATGATGCTCTGACGGTTTTGCAGCACAGGGGGCAGGATGCCGCGGGGATGATGACCTGCCATGAAGGTCTTTTTCACCTGCGCAAGGATAATGGCCTGGTACGGGATGTTTTCCATACCCGTCATATGAAGGTTCTGCCTGGCAACATTGGCATCGGCCATGTACGTTACCCAACGGCAGGTAGCTCCAGCTCTGCCGAAGCCCAACCCTTCTTTGTTAACTCACCCTACGGTATAGCTCTTGCCCACAACGGCAACCTGACCAACGCCACCGCCATCAAGGAGGATATGTACCGCACTCAGTTGCGTCATATCAATACCAACTCAGACTCTGAAATTCTCCTCAATGTGTTGGCCCATGAGCTTTACACCCAGAAGCAGCTGGAACCTCGTCCGGAACACTTCTTCAACGCCATCAGTAATGTTTTTGTCCGTTGTCAGGGCGGTTATGCGGTGGTGGCGGTGGTCAACGGCTACGGTCTGCTCGGTTTCCGTGACCCCAATGGTATTCGACCATTGATTTACGGTCGACGCCAGACCGAAGCGGGTTATGAGTTTATGATCGCCTCCGAGTCTGTGGCCCTGAGTTCACTCGGTTTTGAGATTGTGCGGGATCTGCACCCGGGGGAGGCGATACTGATCACTCCTGAGGGCGAGCTTCACAGCCAGATCTGCACCTCCAGAGCCAGATTGACGCCTTGTATCTTTGAGTATGTCTACTTTGCCCGCCCGGACTCTGTGATTGATGGCGTTTCTGTCTACCAGTCACGTTTGCGTATGGGGCAGAAACTGGCCGAAAAAATCCAGCGCGAGTGGCCTGATCACGATATCGACGTGATCATGCCAATTCCCGACAGTAGTCGTCCAGCGGCGGTACAAATGGCCCAGTATCTGGGGGTGACCTATCGGGAAGGCTTTGTAAAGAATCGCTATATCGGGCGTACCTTTATCATGCCGGGGCAGCAGCAGCGCCGCAAATCGGTCAAGCAGAAACTCAACGCTATTGAGCAGGAGTTCAAGGGCAAGAACGTGATGCTGGTGGATGATTCCATCGTCCGCGGGACGACGTGTAGCCAGATTATCGATATGGCGCGGGAAGCCGGGGCAAACAAGGTCTACTTTAGCTCGGCGGCACCGGAAGTTCGTCATCCGAATGTGTACGGTATCGATATGCCGGTGGCCAGCGAGTTGATTGCCCATGGTCGTACAGTCGCGGAAGTCGCTGATTTTATCGGTGCTGACCGCCTGATCTACCAGAGTCTGCCGGATCTGATTGATACGGTGCGCTGTGACAATCCGGATATCGAAACCTTTGATTGCTCGGTATTTGATGGCAAGTATCTGACCGGTCATGTGGATGAAGTCTACCTTAACCAGCTGGCGATGAAGCGCTGCGACGATGCCAAAACTGACTATGATAAAGACGACTCTGTGATTGATATGTATAACCAGAGCGCCTGAAACAGGCTTGAACGTTGAGATGATAAGTCACCAGTTAACAGTTAACAGCGGTGTTTTTTAACAGACCAGAGAGTGCAGCTTCGTTTTGGGGCTGCACTTTTTTTGTGCCCTTTTACTATGCTCTTTTATCACCTGAATTCGTATCATAAGAGTCTGAACTTCGTTTAAGCTTATTGACTCATAAGGGATAATAATAATGAATAATCGGTCACTGTTGCCTGATAATGTCGCCTTTGAGACCCTCTCTATCCATGCCGGATCACCCCGCTTTGGCGAGGGTGATCGCAACAACGATGTGCGTATGTTCGAGGAGCGCATGATGGCGCTGGAGGGTGCGGAAGAGGGCTGTGCCACATCATCCGGCAGAGCGGCTGTTTTCGCTATCTGTATGGCCTATCTGAAAGCCGATGACCATATTGTCTGCTCCCGTACTGTCTCCGACGCGACCCACACACTTTTTTCAGAGACGCTGGCCCAGTTTGGTATCAGCTGCACCTTTGTCGATCTGAGTGATTCCGAACAGTGGCTTGATGCCATGCACAACAACACCGGTATGCTCTATCTGGAGACACCCTCAAACCCCCTGTGTGAAGTCGCTGATCTGGAAGCGCTGGCCGAGATCGCCCAGTGTGGTGATGCCCTGCTGGTCGTGGATAACAGTTTTTGCACACCTGCGCTGCTGCAACCATTGGCCTGGGGAGCCGATATTGTTATCCATTCCACAACCGGTTTTCTCGATGGTCAGGGGCGTTGCACGGGGGGTATTGCCCTCGGTAGCAAGAAGAAGATTGAGCCCGTGCAGTTATGGCGGTATGTGACCGGCGCAAGTCTCAGTCCGTTTGAAGCCTGGATGCTGCTGAAAGGGCTGGAAACACTGAAACTAAGAATGGACGCCCACTGTCGTAATGCCCAGCAGCTGGCCTGGTGGTTGGCGGAACATCCAAAGGTGGTTGATGTGCACTACTGCAGCCTGCCAAACCATCCTGGCGCCGCACTCGCCAGAAAACAGCAGCAGGGTTATGGCGCCATACTGTCGTTTGAAGTTGAGGGGAGCAGTGAAGCTGCCCTGAAGGTCATCGAGGGTGTTCAGATTATTTCCCGTAGTACCAATGTGGGGGATACCCACACCACAATGATCCATCCGGCGACGACAACACACAGTCGTTTAAGTGATGAGGAGAGAGAGAACACCGGGATTGTTGACGGTCTTATCAGAATCGCGGCCGGGCTTGAAAATGTCGAAGACCTCAAGAGGGATCTGGAACGGGGGCTGGGGCTGTTATAGTGAAAGCAGGATTGTGTTTTTCTCTTAAAATCCACTCTCGCGAATAAGGATTGCGAGCATATATTCCAGCTGACTCCATAGCCAGTTATGGCTTTTGCCCTCAACGGTGACAGTCCCGGGTAGTCTGCTATCAAATTCTTCCGGAATGTCTCCCTTGATCGTCATGCGCACCCGGTAGTGACCTTCTTCCGGTATCAATCTGCCACCTTCTGCCTTGCGAATGGCAATATTTCCGGAGTAGGTCGAACCCAGCTCCGGATAAGGCAGAGAATGAATCGCCCCCATAGCAATATTATCAATAACAACAGAAAGATTGGCGCCATCTCCCCTGTGAGCCATGAAAACACCGCTCTGTCCTTCAGCTATAAAAGACAGTTGGTGTTCACTAACAAATCCTTCCACGACTAATTCATTGTCATCCACCAGTGAGAACAACGCCATATCAGGATTTACCCAGCGACCGGTGTGGAGACGTTCGGACATATGTATACGACCAGAGAAGGGAGCTTTAATGACCAAATGATCAATGCGACTTTGCACACCCTCCTTTTTTTCCTGCAAGCGCTGCAATAGCTGTTCGTTAATAGCCTGCCGGTTTTTCTCCTTGAGAGAGCTGGCTCTACGATTCAGGCTTATAGTTACCATCGCCATTTTTTGTTCTAATTGCTGAAGCTGGAGGATCAGGTCATCGGAATACAAAATCGCCAAAATCTCTCCTTCGACCACTTCGCTGCCATGATGGACGTAAATATTGTCAATCACCGCCACTTCCGTGGCAAACAGTGTTTGTTCCTGATCCGTTACCACCACGGCGGGAAGGTAGACATGTCCCTGCCGTTGAACCATAAAGCCAACTAGCAGAGCTAACATCAACGCACAGACAACCAGCCTTCGACGGCTGAAGGTGAACTCCTTTCTCCTTTCTCTCCACACTGCCAGCTCCTTCACAATGGGCAGACCAATAAACCAGATAATCTCTACGGTGAATAACACAATTCCCAGAACCTTGAAAAAGAACTGGTAGACCAGAAAGGCAATCCCCAGAAACAGGAAAAAACGGTAGATCCAGGTAACCCAGGCATAACCAATCAAAATATGCGCCCGATGAAGGGTCAGGGGTTCCGGCAGCGGATCATTGAGCCCCCAGAGCATTTTTCTCAGTTGCCAGCGGCCCATGGCAAAAGATCTTTGTTGTAAATTTTCAATATTGAGTAAGTCTGAAAAAGCGTAGTAGCCGTCAAAGCGAAGAAATGGGCTGATATTAATCAGAATTGATGTAAACCAACTGGTGGTGGCGATAAAGAAAGTGACACTCCGCAAGATGCCATCCGGCAGAATATTCCAAAGAAAGGTGGCCAGCAGTGCCAGATAGAGTTCGACTCTAATACCGGCGGTGACAATTCTCAGTCTTGAAGAGCGGGAACGGAGCTTCCAAGCGTCGGTGGTATCGGTATAGAGCACCGGCAACATCACCATAAAGGCGATGCCTATAGAGGCGACTTTGCAGCCCTTGCGTTTGGCAGAAAAGGCGTGTCCCAACTCGTGGGCACTTTTCACCAGTAGTAAGGCGAGACCATAAAACAGCAAGCCTTTGGTATTAAAAAAATAGATGAAAGTGGCGGCAAACTCATCCCACTGCCGGATAACCATAACAATGCCCAGCATCCCTATAGCAATAATCAGTGCAGAAACTGCGGGAGAGATCAATCGATCCAGCGTTGCTATCCAGCGATCAAGCCATTTATCCGGTTTAAACAGGGGGATTTTAATAAACAGATAGTTGTGTAACAGCCACAACCAGAAGTTTTTGTTACCTGCCTGATATTGCTGATAAATCTTTTGATTGGCGGTGTCGCTCCGGGCCAGAATCAGGTTATTGAAAATCAGGAAATCAATAAAGGCTTCGATTTCACAGGTATCAAGAGGTATATCGATGCTGGCCAAATGCTCTCTGTATTCATCAACAGCCTTTCCGGATTGCCAATGTTTCAACAGGGCCACGGCCGTTTCGGACAGGGTAAAATAACGATGGCGCAGAGCGTCGTACAGCAACCAGCGCGGTGCTCCCTGTTCATCACAATTGCCGGGCATGATCTTTAGGTTCTGTCTGAGCTCCGGTAACGTGCCAGAATCAGTCACTGCCTACCACCCCAACCATTGACGGACAGCGGTGATTGGCCGACGAAACAGCAGGAAAAACAGGCTGACCTGCTCACCGTAAAGTTTGGCGGTGCCCTGCATACCAATTCTTGGCAGACTTTTCGAGGATTCCTCAGGATTAAGCTCAGCAATCAGTCGGTAGGCCATCTGGTCTTCCGGAGTCAGGGTAGGGCTATAGCTGGCGTGTCTGACGGTTCCTTTCCAGACGTTGAGGGGCTCATAGTCAAAAAACAACCGAACCTCTGCCGCATCTTTCAACGCGATAGAGTCTTTCACCGGCAACAGGATTTCCAGTTCTAACTGATCGGGTGAAGCCAGCAGCAAAATACGTTCACCCACATCGACGGGTCGACCTTTCCAGATATTCGGATCTTCCAGTACTGCAACACCGTGGCCCTTGGCCCGCAGTGAGGTTTTAGCCAGTTTTTCCGCAGCAAAATTCCGTTCCGCTGTCCTGAGTTTTACCCGCGCCTCCAGCTCTGCCATCTGCGACTTAAGGGCAGGATCCATAAAGCCACTTTGCTCAATGGTCTTCAGCTCCGCGAGAGCAACATTCAGTGTCTGCTCGGCAACTTCAAATTTGCTTTTTAACTCAGCGTCTTCAAACTCCACTAACAAGCGTCCCGGCTCGACCACCGCATTGGGCTCAACCACGACTGCCCGGATAACCCCATTTATGGGAGCGCTCACAACGAAAGGCTCTTTAGCGATGACCTCCACGGGAGCCAGCGTTGTTAAACGCACGGGTAGCCAAAGTAAGGCAAATAGCACCAAAGCAGTGAGACCAACCACTTTCCGCATTTTAACCCTGGCCAGCAAGCTGGTAAGAAAACCTGGGCGATGGAGTGCCAACAGCGCATGTCCCATACTGTCCGACAGGTGTTCAGCAACGATTTTTTCTGATTCAGTCCAGGGAGTATCTCTGAATAACAGCAAATGGGCCGGCGTTCTATTTCTTTCAGAGACGTCCCGGAGAGGAATCCAAAGCAGATAGTCAGGTGACATCTCACACCAACTTTCGCTTAATTTCTCAGTGACAGCATTTTTTCTTATTTCGCGGACCTTAACATCAGTCTGCTCCGGAATAACTGCCTTGCTCAGGGATTCAATCCATTGAATAAAAGGACTTGTGTAATCAATAACCGGAATATCCGATGCCGCAGTCACTTGAACATGGTGAAGGGGGCAATCTGTCAGCAACACCGATTGGGTATAGGGGAGACAGTAGTGAGTCTGGTTAACTATGGTGTAATAAAGCTGCGCCGGTGAATCGGCCCGGCGCAATCGTTTCTCCAGCTCCAGCAACAGGGAAATGTGCATTTCCATTTACTTTTCCTGTGATTGCCTGAACTGGGCAACCAACTGTTCGGTGGCGTTTTTGACGGGATCTTCAGAATCCAGCTGATTATTCAACAGGGTAAAGCCTTTATCTTCCGAAGCCTCGGCCTGTGTCTTCAGCAACTCATCCAGATCCAGATTCAGTTCCAGCACCCGTATTGTACCATCCGTACCAATAGCCTCTAATTTCAGATTGATTTCACCCTGTTGCCCTGAAGAACGGTCAATGCTGATATTACCGGTTTTGGAATCAAAGCTGATCCAATCGGGGAGTGCTTTACCATCTCGCATCGAAGCAGAATACATGCTAACGGACTGTGCTTTGTCATCATTCAAGCGCACCTCTAACGACTGCTCAGATATGATTTTGATATCAGTAATATGAATGGATACCGTGCTTATGGCCTGCTCCTGACCATCGGAAAATACTACCTCACCGGCACTGTTAACACGCACCGATACAAGCGCTTTTGGCGTTTTATCACCATTAGAACCGGGGGCACTTTCAAGATCAATGCCGGGGGTACTTTCAATCTGTCCGCTCTCGGTCTGACGGGTATCCACATTGCCATTGTCAGAATTATCTGGCTGATTATTACTCTGGCTGAGGGTTCCTGACTCAGAGCCTAAAAAATTTGGCTCAGCTATCTTTGGTGTTACGAAGCCGCTTTCAGTTCCCAGGCTCTGCGACTGAACCAGCCCAGAGGGTAAGGGTGGGAGTGGATTCTGAATGCCAGCCGCCTCCACCCCTTGAAAGGGTGCCTCATTCAGAGTTATTAGGGGAGTAGGGGGCAGTGGATCGGCTGGTGGCAGAATTTCCAGCAGGTAGGTTCTGGTAACCGAGGCGCCCTCTGCATCAATAGCCGTCAGTGTTACGGTAAACTTGCCAACATTTTCGGGGATGCCTGAAATGACTCCTGTCTCGGCATCGTAAGTTAACCCCCTGGGCAGGCCAACAATGTCAAAATCAAGATCTTCGCCATTGGCACCGCTGTCCACATCAGAGAAACGAGAAGCTATATCATTGGAATATTCTTTACCAAGTAGCCACTTTTCATCAATATTGACGGCATCCGCCACTGGCTGATCATTACGCCCATCAATGGTGATAGCCAGCTCGGCGGTATCTGTTGCTCCCAGCAGGTCACTGACCGTGTAAGTGAAACTATCGGTCAACGTTTGTCCACTGATACGCAGGGCTTGAACATCGGGGTGATCGTCATTAATTACGTAGGTGTAACCCCCGTCATTATTAATGCTCAGCTCCCCGTAATTACCTGAAATCGTCACACCGGTATTATTAATAGGGAGAACGGCGAGATTGCCTTGCTGGTTGGCAATCTGTATCACTGTCAGGACGTCATCATTATCGACATCACTGTCATTATCCAGTACCGGATTAAGGATGCTGGCTACCGATCCGGAAATCTGATTATTTTCACCGCCTGCTTCGATAACAGGACCTCGATCAGCAACAGCAATCGGCGCATCATTGGTGCCGGTGATGGTGATGGTTACGTCCCGCTCCTCTGTGGCTCCTTCATCATCTGTTACGGTAATGGTAAATACCGCTGTGACAATTTCATCCTGGGCCAGAAAATCCAGATCTGTCTCGTTAATGGTGTAATCCCAGGTTACCGTGCCGTTGTTGTCATTGGTATCCACATTGGTAATGCTGAAGGCATCTTCGATGGCAGTCTGTTGCTCGGGGTTTATGGTCGCTAATGTGGTGACGCCTTTAATGGCTCGTTCAGCAACCGGCCGGTCGGTCAGATCGACATCGGTAAAGGTGATTGAACCGTTGTCGCTTAGTG